>DATIGB010000137.1:0-10274 GCA_035454985.1 Candidatus Nitrosotenuis sp. | reverse complement strand
CTGGCCGTCTGTTAGTTTTGTAAATTCTTCTGACACTGTATCTGCTACTGTCTTTTGCTGGTCCATGATGCCGTCCAGATTTTCCTTTGCGTCGGATACTATGATTTTTGTCTGGGCGCCCTGCGGCATCACCCAAATCGTAAAACTGCCTGCCGTAATTGCGGCAAGTATTATTCCAGTTATGATGATGCCTTTTTTCTGTTTCAACTTGATTTAGTTGAAAATTGTTGTTTATAATGCAACTGAAACTCTCAAAAGTGCGTTTTTTGCGGTATTGATCCCTTAATTTGCCCAAAACACACTACTACTATATAATGAGTGAAACTTTGGCGGAAAATAAATTTAGACTCGTCTAATAATTAGTTAAATAATTTTTACAGCCTCCTACTAAATACACGCACGTCCTAGTTTGCTCACAATGGTTCAAGCTTACTGTGTGAAATGTAGAGCAAAACGCGACATAAAAAATCCAAAAGAAACAAAGCTCAAGAACGGACGACCAGCTGTAAAAGGCACTTGTCCAAAATGTGGAACTAACGTTTTTCGAATCGGTAAGATAGAATAGAAAAGCAAAATACCACATCCTCCTTTTTAACTAAACTCATATAGCCAGTTTTCCTATACTGGGTGTTGGCAAAATCTGATTATGAAAAACTGCTAAAGAGAATTCAGGACAAGGTGTCTGAAAAAAAGTCGGACAGCAGCGAGAGGTTTGAGCTCCCGTCACCGGATGTGATATGGGAGGGTCAGAGAACAATTCTGCGAAACTTTCTGGACTTTCCAAAGATACTGAGGCGCGACCCGGACAAGTTCCTGCAGTATCTGTCAAAAGAGTTTGCAACGCCTGCCGAGCGGAGCGGAGAGAAGGCAATCTTTGTTGGAAGGCGTGATCCGCACGACTTTGTAAACCTGTTTCAAATTTACGTAAAGGACTATCTTGAATGCCCGACCTGCAAGAGCCCCGACACGAGAATAGAAAAGGAAAACAGAATAACGTTCCTTGTGTGCGAGGCGTGCGGCGCCAAGTCATCGCTGAAGGGCAAATACGCGTAAATGTTGTTCTCAGTCCGCACAACCAATTACCAAAATAATCTGATGCTAAACATCTGTGACGAGGAACTAGTTGGCAGAGTGCTGAGAAAAGATAATTTTCACATGAACATCAGCAAGAGCTATTTCGGACAGAGGGTGGTGGAGAGAAGCGAGGCAGAAGAGCTGATGATAAAGTCATCGATACTCAACATGGCAGGAAAGGAAACAATTGACATGTCGATTAATCTGAAAATCGGGACAAGGCAGGGCGTAAAAGAAATCGACAATGTTCCGTTTCTGATTGTTTTCAAAATGTGAATCACCACGATTATATACAAAAATTCGTTTACCTGAGCATTGGGAAAGCGAAAAGTACTCAACGAAAGTGAGCTAAAGGACATTCAGCTGCCTCAGCAGGGCGAGCTTCTGGGCAGAGTCATAAAGCTACTGGGAAGTGATCAGGTCTTGGTAAAATGCACTGACGGAAAGACAAGACGCGGAAGAATTAGAGGAAAGCTGAAACGAAGAATTTGGATTCGTGACAACGATGTTGTAATTATTGCTCCCTGGGATTTCAATCAGGACGAGAGGGGAGACATCACATGGAGATTTACCCTGTCGCAAGTTGAGTGGTTAAAGAACAATGATCATCTTCCAAAAGATTTCTAGTCTGCGAAGAACCATATTCTGATTCATCATGTCTGACGATACTAACGTCGATGATTTTGATGACGATCTGAAAAAATTTGAGGACTCAGACGACAACCTGGAAAAGTTCGAAAAAATTTTTGTAAAAAAGCGCAAGGTGCTAGATGACGGCTTTGACCGCAACAAAGTCGAGAACCAGGTGCTTGACAAGTCCACAATGTTCACGCTGTATGAAATGATCAATGCCAAAATAATCTCGTATGTGAACGGAATAGTAAAGGCAGGAAAAGAGTCCGTCCTGTTCTGGGCAGTCGCCCCCGACGGAAAAGACGTCGCATTAAAGGTGTACCTGGTGTCCACTGTCAGCTTCAAAAAGCGCGCAGCCTACATTGTAGGCGATCCGCGCTTTACGCGCCTCAAGTCCGGCACAAGGAACATGGTGTACCTGTGGGCAAAAAAGGAATACAAAAACCTCCGCCACTGCGCAAGGCACGACATCCCGGTCCCAAGGGCAATACACGTCTCAAACAATGTGCTTGCAATGGAATTTGTCGGAAAGGACGGAATCCCGGCGCCAACCCTGCATGAAACCGAGGTTGCGGAATCCGACTACTCGCAGGCAATAGACATCATGACTCGGCTGTACAAAAACGCAAGGCTTGTCCACGGCGACTTTTCAGAGTACAACGTCTTCAAGACAGACTCGGGCCTTGTCCTATTTGATCTTGGATCCGCAGTTGACCTGGCGCACCCAAACGCCCAAAACTTCCTTGAAAGGGACATTAAAAATATGACCTATTTCTTTGCAAAGCGAGGACTGACAGTGAAAAACCCAAAAGACGTTCTGTCTGAAATAATATCATGAGCTTTGAGAAGATAATCCGGATCCCAGTGGACCGTGTGGGCGCCCTTATCGGCAAGTCTGGAAAAGTAAAACAGCTGATCGAAGAAAGTTGTTCCGTTAAATTAAACATAGATGGCGAGTCAGGAGAAATTGAAATAATGACGCAGGACAACGTCGAGGACATGCAGCCCTTTAAGGCAATGGAAATAGTGTCGGCAATCGGCCGGGGGTTCTCACCTGAAAACGCAATGAAGCTGCTTACCGGCGAATACCTGCTGCACGTAATAGATCTTCGGGACTTTGCAGGAAAGTCTCCGCAGCAAATTGAAAGGATAAAAGGAAGAATAATTGGAGAGGGAGGTAGAGCGAGGACCAACATGGAAAATCTTACTAACACAAATATCTCAGTTTATGGCAAGACCGTTTCAATAATTGGCGAGCCGCACCAGATCAAGATGGCAATATCTGCAATCACGTCGATATCAAAGGGAAGCAGACACGGCGTGGTGTATGGCAAGCTAGAGGCGGACCGCAGGAGACAAAAGATGGACAGGATGCAGCTGTGGGAAAACAAAGATGTCTAAGGAAGTATTCAATCAGATTTCCCCAAGCGAGTTTTTCTACCGAAACCGCGACCTTGCAGGGTTCAGCAACCCGACAAGGTCTCTGTACACTGCAGTCCGGGAGTTTGTAGAAAACGGGCTTGATGCGTGCGACCAGCAGGGCATACTGCCTGAGATCCACCTTCGCATTGAGGCAGTGGACCCAGAAAAGCCCGACCCAAAGCCGTACGTCCTGTCGGTTCGGGACAACGGCCCAGGAATGGACTCAAAGCAGATACCGCTTGCGTTTGGAACAGTCCTGTACGGCTCAAAGTTCGGCCTAAAGCAGGCACGGGGAATGTTCGGCCTTGGCGCAACAATGGCGATTTTGTATGGGCAGATAACGACAAACAAGCCAGTCACCGTGTCCAGCTCAGTTGACGGAAAAACAGCACACGAATACACAATGATGCTTGACATACAAAAAAACAAGCCGGTGATAATGAAGCACAAGCCGATTGCCACTACAAAAAAGGGGCTGACTGTCAGCATAACGCTTGACGGCGACTACTCAAAGGCCGGCTCAAAAATCCGCGATTATGTTTACCAGACATCACTAATCACCCCGTATGCGACAATAACGTTTGATGATCCAAAGGGGGAAAAGTTCCAGTACAAAAGAATCGTGGACACCATGCCCCCTGCCCCCACCATCATCAGGCCCCACCCGCACGGAGTCGACGTCGAAACAATACGACGAATGATTGCAGACACACACTACCAGGTGCCAGTGCTTGACAACGCGATGATTGAAAAAGTGAAAAAGGAGCTCGGGCTCTCAAAGAAGAACCTCAACTTTGAGGGAATAATGGCAAGGGCGGAAAAAAAATGGCAGTCGCTGTCAAGACCTGTCAGGGTAATAGTGGCAGTGATGTCGTTTCTGAACATGGACTTTGACAAAATTATGAAAATAAGGCTGGAAGACATTGACCTAATACACAAGCGCCTGACGTACTATGACTTTGGGGACGCAAAGGTGGTGACAGTGGAGATGCCAAAATCAAACCCGTACTACAAGCAGCTGGCAAACACCGTCCAAGGCGACTCGCTTATCACATTTCTGACAAAAAGATTCCAAAGAATAGGGCAGGCAACTGCAATCAAGTTTGCCGAGTTTGCAAACCTCAAGGCGGAAAAAAGAATCGGCTCATTTACAAACGAGGAGCTGGTCCAGCTCAGCGATTCCTTGCAAAAATACGAGGACTTTTTGACGCCGGACCCAAGCTGCCTGGCGCCGCTGGGCGAGGAGCCGCTCAGAAAGGGAATGCAGCAGTTCTTCAAGCCCGACTTTTTGGAGGTGTACCAGCGAAGCGCATCGGCGTATTCGGGATTCCCGTTTGTCGTAGAGATGGGAATCGCGTACGGCGGAAACATACCTCCTGGAAAAATGACAGTCTACAGGTTCGCAAACAGAATCCCGCTTCTGTATGACGAGGGAAGCGACGTCGTGCTAAAGGTGGTAAATGAGACTGACTGGAACCGATACAAGGTCAAAAACGAGTCCCCAGTCGTGATAGTGAGCCACATCTGCTCGACTAGGATCCCGTACAAGACCGTGGGAAAGGAAAACGTAGCGGACAGAGAGGAGATTGAAAAAGAGCTCAGGCTCGCGCTCCAGTATCTGTCAAGAAAGCTTGCGGCATACATGTCAAAGAGGGGCCTTGCAGAAATTGAAAAAAAGAGGGCCAACCTGTACCTCAAGTATCTTCCACTAATTGCGCAATTTTCAACTGAGCTGGCAGGTAAGAATAAAGAGCCAGACTACAAGAAAGTGATAAAGGATCTAAACAATGTCCAAGTCGAAGAACAGTAAGGCAGCAAAAGTGGCAACGGAGAAAAGGGACTCCCTACTGGACCTGCTGAAAAACCAGGGCGCGCAAATCTACAACGATCTTGACAAGGGCAAGTTCCCGCAGTTTTCAGTGCCGAGCAGATCCGTTAGCAATATTGTATATGACAAAAAGCTCCGCCAGTACATCCTTGGAAACGCGGCAAGCCTTCGCAGCTCGCGCAACATGTCGCAGCTTCGATCCTTTACGCAGCTGATGTGGCTTGCGTTTTTTGCAAACAGGCTCGTACATGAAAAAAAGTCATCTACGCTTAGAGACGTTTACTATTCATCACAGGCATTCGAAGTGGAGTTTGAGGACCAGCCGGAATCAGACAACATAATAGTTGACCTTGAGGCCGTGCTTGCAAGGCCGCGCGAGGACTTTCACATATTCCCAGAGGAGCGCAGCAGCGTCTTTGGGGATCTTACCATCGAGTACACGGTTCCGGGATACGAGGGAAAAAGAACAAACCTCTCAGACCACCCTGACGGGTATCTCATTGGCCCAAGCCTTAGCAGTGCGGAACTGGTTGACACCAGCGCGGAGCTGGTAATCGCAATAGAGAAGGGTGGACTGTTCACCAGGTTCATAGAAGAAAAGGTCGACAAGAAATTCAAGGCAATCATAGTTGACACCGCAGGACAGGCGCCGCGCGCAACCCGCTACCTCCTAAAGAGGCTGCACGAGCAGATGAAGCTGCCAGTTGTAATTCTGACCGACGGGGACGTGTACGGGGAGCACATTGCAATGGTGATAAAATCAGGATCCGCAAATGCCGCACACCTGCGGGAGCTGACAGTTCCGGATGCCAAGTGGGTCGGCGTGTGGGCGTCCGACATTGAAAAGTACAAGCTGCCAACCATCCCGATGACAGAGTCCGACATCAAGAGAATTTACGACCTGCAAAAGGACCCAAGGTACCAGGAAGGAATCTGGAAAAAGGAGCTGGAGATATTTCTTAAAATTAAAAGAAAGGCAGAACTGGAGGCATTCTCAAAGTACGGCCTGACAAACATCACGGACATTTATCTTCCGCAAAAACTCGAGCTGGCTAAGAGTCTGTAGCTTTTCTAATCCTGAGTGTGAGCACGCCGTTTCTGTACTTGAAGTCGTGTATCTGCATGTCAGTTGCACCGTCTATTGGTATTTCTTTTGAAAAGTTGCCTGCGCCCCTTACGTACAGTATTCCATCGACAAGCCTTACCGTTATCTTGTCGTCAGGACCCGGCACCTCTGCCACAAAGACCACCTCGGCTTCGCCCTTTATCAAATCGTAAACCCAGTTCTTGCTCTCGGTATCTCGCGCAGTGTACTTGGGCTTGTCGTGCTTTGTCATCTTTTTTATGACAAATCCCCAGTAAATCATGGTGGCAGCAGCTATTCCGACAAGAATGAAGCTGACTGAGCCCTGGCCGTACCGCAGGGACATGATGTACACGATTCCCAAAAACAGGATGAGCATGATTGGAATGATAAAGTTCAGCGACTGTTCATTAGAGTAGGTTCTTCGGTAGCTTGCCAATTCACCTCAATCCGTACGCTCCAAAATATAAAGCATCTTTGATTTTTATTATCGCCCACGTCAAATCGTTCCGTTGGATAAAAAAGGCCCCCTTGCAAGACCCACAAAGGAAGTTTTTCTCAAGGGCTCCCTCATGGGCCTGATAATCACAATTCCTTCGCTCAGCGCGTTTTTCATAGCATGGTCAGTTGTCGGCGACAAGTACGTGGCACTTGTAGTCGGGATCATAGTGCACTTTATCGGAATGGGCTTTTCGCTCAAGATTGCAAAAAAACTTTTCAAGGTAAAGCAGTCCTAGTTCAACTTTAATTAGAGATCGTTCCATCGATCCTGATGAGCCTTGACCGCATAGAGCGCGATCTTATCAGCGAGGTGAGGCTTGATCCGATTGAGGCAAAGGTGTTCCTGCATGTCACAACCAAGGGAAGGATGGACGTCCTGCAGATATCATCCGGCCTTGGCATATCGCAAGACGAGGCGCTTGCTGCCGCAAAAAGGCTTGTCGCACTTGGCGGGTTCATCGACATGTCGGAGACTGTGTTTGAGGCGATGCATCCGAGGTTCACTGCGGTAAACATGTACAGAAAAATGTGCGCCCGCGAGCACATCGAGTTTAAGAAAAATCTAATCGTTGACAACATCGGCGTTGCGCTGGAAAGACCGTATGAGCACTCAAGGACTAAATAGGACTTTTGTAAGGTGAAAAACAATGAGCGTCGACACCGAAGCCTGCAAGCACGAAATAACGTACCTTGGGGTGACAAACGTCAACATAAGCGAGCGGACCATCGGCTCAGTTGACATATGGCGATGCGCAATTTGCAAAAAAAAGTTCTGCGAGGAAAAGCAGCTTGGAATAGAGTCTATTGTGGATTATGTGGGAATGCCAAAGATCGATCCTGACGAAAAATGGGCAATCCTTGTGAGAAAGCTCTTCAAAGGAAAGGAAAAATGGAATCTTGTGAGGCTAAAAAAAGACGGCTCGCTCAAAGTCGAAAACCCCGACGACAAGGTGGTCGAGCTAAAGGTGAGCAACTTCCAGGTGGACGATCCAAACTATGCGAGTTTTCTAATAGATGACAACGTCAACAAGGCAGTAGAAATCTAGGTCACAATGGATCTCCTAGTAAACATAAAAAGCCTCAAGGGGACCCAGATGGCTGCAAAAATCACCGGCACGTTTTCAGTATCGGACAAAACGTTTCCGTTTACGGCAATCGCGTTTGGAAGAATCGGCGGCCACAACATTGGCGCAAAGATATCAAAATCGACACAAAAGGAGCTGCAAGCACTCGGCCTTGACGCAAACGAAATAATCGACGAGCTGCAAAAAAGCCTGATCCAGGGAAACATAACTCTCCCAGAGGGACTAGACAAAGAGTCCTTTGTGGACGACTAGAACTGTGCTTCCTCAAGTGCCTTTGCGCAGGAGCAGCCCCTTGTCTGGGGTATCTTGCTTGGTATTGATGTGAGAATTTTTTTTGTGTTTGCAACGTTTTTTGAAAGCGTCTCAAGTACCTCCTTTGCAGTGACTGGCTTTTCTGCCCACACGTCATAGTCAGTTACCGTGGATATCGATGCATAGCACATCTGCGCCTCCCTTGCGAGCTGGCACTCGGGGACAAGTGTCATGCCGATGATGTCTGCATCCATTGAGCGATAAAGCCTTGACTCTGCCTTGGTGGAAAACCTTGGCCCCTCGATGCACACGTACGTGCAGTCCCTGTGGACTGGAATGTTCTGCGCATCTGCTGCCCCAAGAATTGCCGACTGGAGCTCCGGGCAGAACGGGTCCGCAACGGAAATGTGTATGACGCGGCCCTCCTCAGAAAATGATAGCTTGCGGGATTTTGTAAAATCGATAAACTGGTTTGGCAGGACAAAGTCCCCGGGTGCGTGCTCTTCTTTGAGGCTTCCCACCGCAGACGGCGCAATTATCCTAGTTATGCCCATCTGCTTGAATGCCCAGATGTTTGCCCGATAGTTTATCATGTGCGGGGGGATTGTGTGCTTTTTTCCATGCCTTGGCATGAACGCAATTTTCCTTCCCTCAAAGACGCCAACTGTGATAGAATCCGATGTCTTTCCGTATGGGGTGTCAACTGTAATTTCTTTTATGTCCTTTAGGAGGCCGGAATCATAAATTCCAGTGCCGCCAAAAATCCCAATCTCTGCCTGCTCCACTAGTATTTCACCAGCGACTCGCATCTGTATTTTGTCAGCTTTTTCATTCCCTGCAGGTCGGTCAGCTCCACCATGAACACCAGCCCGGTCACCTTTCCTCCCACCTTTTCAACAAGTTCTGCTGCGGCCCTTGCCGTTCCGCCCGTTGCCAAAAGGTCGTCACAAATCAGGACGCGCTGGCCTGATCTGATGGAGTTTTTCTGGATTTCCATTACCGCCTTTCCGTACTCGATGTTGTATGCCTTTTTGACGGTACTGCCGGGGAGCTTTCCCTGCTTTCTTATCATTATCATGCCCTTGTTGTACTTGAGGCTCATTGCGCAGGCAAGCGGAAACCCGCGGGACTCGATGCCTGCGAAGACATCGACATCGTTTGCATGGAACAGTTTTGAAAACTCGTCAACCACATGTGAGAGCGCCGCCGGGTTTGCCAAAATCGGACTGATGTCGCGAAAAAGTATTCCCTTCTTTGGAAAGTTTGGATATTCCGTAATTATGTTTTTTATGTTCATATCGATACCCGAGCGGGGAGCAATAAAAAATGTTTCCTGAACTTACTTTATGGTGAAGGTTAGCTCTTCGGTGCTGCTTCCTGTTTTTACAGACGCCTTGTATTGCCCAGCCGCAATGTCGCTTGGCGTGATCCAGTCTACCCTAAAGTCGCCGCCGCTGGTTGTATCTGTGTTGAGCACAACAACTGTTTTTCCGCCCGAGTCTGATATTGTGACTTCGACTGCCTGGGACTTGCCTCCGCCGGAGCCAGATATTTTGATTATGTCCTTTGCCACGTATGTTGTTTTATCGGTGATGACTGTAAACGCCTTGTCCGCAGTGCTTACAACGTTGATTGGAACGTCCACATAGTTTGCCCCGCTTTCAGCCCTTACGGTCCATATCCCGTTGATGCCGTCTGCTGGAACCCTGAATGTCGAGTCTGTGAACTTGCCGTTTTTGTCAGTAAAGACATCCTTGTGTCTTACTGTGGCGCCGCTTGGGTCGCTGAACTTCAAAGTCAGCAGCGAGTTTGGCTTTGCCGATCCCAAAACAAGTATTGCGTTGCCCGGCTTGTACGCCTGCTTTGTGGCCTGCATTTTTATTTCGCCTGCTGCGCCCGACTGCAGGCCAACTGTGAACACCTCGTCTATCTGGAATTTCTGATATTTCAGCACGGCCGAGTAGACTCCTGACTTGTAGTCCGACAAATCAATCTCGTAATCCCTCTTTCCGTCCTGTCCTAATTTTACATAGTCTGATGGGCCCTTTGGCTTGTCCGACGGATCCAATATGAGTATTGAAACATTGACGTTTGCGGGCCCGCTGATTGTCATCTTGGCCTTGTCACTTGTGTTGTAGTTGAGCTTGTCAAATTTGACGACAATGCTGAGCTGTGGCGGCTCGCCCAGGCCGACGCGCACTATGGCAGTGTCGGACCCCTGGCTGACAAGCACCACATACGTGCCCTTTGCTGACGTTGCATCGGTTGCAAACTTGAAACTAATCAGCCCTGAATCGTCAACTGGTATGGCGTCGGAGAATACCTCCTTTCCAATTGGATCTTTTATCACCACTTCTATGGGCTTTCCTCCTGCGGCAGTCCCGTTGAACGACAT
>DATIGB010000136.1:0-5156 GCA_035454985.1 Candidatus Nitrosotenuis sp. | reverse complement strand
AACCTCCAGTTCTTTTTCCTCATAACTTGTCGCTATGACTTGAAAAATGGAATTGTCCTTGGCCTTCATCTCGGTAACAGAAGGTTTGGAAATTATAATCTCTTTTTTATCAGTTTTTATGATGACCTCTTGTACATTTGTGAGCTCTTTCATGTCTAAGCCCATTTTGTCCATCATCCTTCGCATTTCGCGATTGCCGCCACCCCGCATCATGATGCCTTTTCCTCCAAACTAGATTTTAAACTATCGCGAACTTTGATCGCAACCCCCCTTTTCAGAGCCATCATCATTTCTGAATTTACAATAGCTCGTCCCACCGCAATTATCTTGTCCTGGTATAATACAGGAACGTCCGCGCCTATCATGATATTCTTTCCAGCCTTGACAACGTGTTTGCAGAAAACAGACTTTCCATCTTGAACGAAGGGTTTTGAGTCCTCATCTATTTCAATGCAGTTTTGGCGAAATTTTTTGCTTTTCATCAATATCTGCGCAAAATACGGAGTTATTGCAAGGCCTCCATCGATTCTAAGTGTGCACAATAACTGTTTGTTGTGATAAACCTCTCTAATTCTCCCAGTCTTCTTTGAGAATTTAATTTCAATTTCTTTTGGCAGGTATTTTGAAACTCCATTTCCAAACAAAGCGTCAATAGTATGCTTTAGCTTCAAAACCTGATCCATTGTTAACTTTAGGCAGTTTGCAATATTAATATTGTAAACCAGTTATTTTTTGAAAGTTTAGACATAGTTGCAATCCATCTCAGGGTCATCAGTCTGATTCTATTAATTTTTTAAAATTGCATATAATTATTATAAATCTATATAGATCGACTCGGGTATTTAGTCATGCAAGAACGCGAAGAGACGAGGCGCCTACAGTTTACCGGAAAATCATCCTACATAGTATCCTTGCCAAAGCAGTGGGTTACAGAACTAGGACTAAAGCAGGGAGATCAGATTACAATTACACGGCAGGGTAAGTCAGGTCTGAAGATACTCCCCGCAAAAGATCAAACAAAGACTATACAATCAGAAGAGGCTGTTTTAGAAATCGCAAGAGATGAGGAAAACTCTACCATAATACGAAAGCTCGTCTCATTATATTTTCTAGGATATAAGACAATTCAGATAAAACCAAAAACAGACAGACTGCAGCCAGGACAGAGAAATGCGATCAAATCAGCAGTCAAAGGAATGTTGATGGGTGCAGAAATTATTTCTGATTCGGTTGACGGAATAACAATTCAGGTTCTTGTAAATCTTTTAGAGCTGTCAGTCGACGGGGCATTCAAAAGAATGCTCCACATTGCAAAGTCGATGCTCAAAGATGCACTGCTGGCAGTAAAAGAAGGCAACATTGAACTTGCAAAAGAAGTAATTGACAGTGATGATGAGGTCGATAGATTTGGTTTTTACATCATTCGCCAATTGAAAATTGCAATTCAAAACGAGTACATGCTAAAAGATATGGGATTTACCAATGCCAGACAGTGCCTCGGATATAGATTAATTGTAAAAAACATTGAGAGGACTGGAGACCACGCAGTTTTGATAGCAAAGGATATTCTAGAATTCAAAAAACCAATCAAAAATAACATAATGGAAAGAATTGTAGATCTAAACGACTTTGCAGTATCGGCTCTGGATCAAGCATGTCTTGCCTTATTCAAGGAGGACTTTAATCTGGCAGAACTTGCAATCAGAAAGGCATCAGAGACATCAAAATATGAGAGAAAGATGCTAGAATCAATAAAGTCAATAAAGGATGAGGAGGAAGCATACAGGATAAGAAGAATGTCGGAAAACATCATCAGAATTGCAGAATACGCAAGCGATATTGCGGAAATCGTACTTAATATGAATATAGAAAAATTGCTGAAAAAGCCCAAGATGTAAAACTTTTGCACCATGACACTAACTGCTATTTTAATCACATATGATAACGAAGACTCGATCAGAGAGGCGCTTGGGCTTTGTGAAGCAGCAGAGTACAAGGTTGAAAAAATAATCAGGCAGAAATTCCTTAACAGAAACAAGTTTGGTATTGGCGAGGGAAAGGTTGCGGAGATCAAGGAGCTTGCCAACAAAATAAAGCCAGACGTGATAATTTACGACGAAATTCTAAAACCTAGTCAGAACTACAATCTTGCTTCAACCCTGAAGATGAACATTTTAGATAGAGAATCTCTAATTTTAGAGATTTTCGAGAGGAGATCGGCCAGCCACGAGTCACACCTTCAGATAAAATTAGCACAGCTAAGATACGAAATGTCAAGGGCAAAGGAAAAGATCAGACTCGCCAAAATGGGTGAGCAGCCAGGATTCATGGGAATCGGAATGTTCGAAGCAGACGCGTATCAGAACGACATTCAGAACAGAATGAAAAGCGTTAGAACAAAGCTTGCAAAGTCAGGAAAACAAAGGGCGTTGCACAGAGAGGCAAGAAGAAGGGTCGGCCTGAAGACAATCTCACTTGCAGGATATACGTCTGCTGGAAAGACCACCTTGTTTAACTTACTTACTGGAGAAACCAAGGAAGAAAGCCCCGAACTGTTCACCACGCTTTCAACCACTACAAGAAAAATGCTAATTAATAAAAATCCAATTCTAATTTCAGATACAGTAGGATTCATCAGCAAGTTACCAGCATACATGGTTGAGGCATTCAAATCAACACTTGAGGAGCTCAAATATGCAGAGGTGGTAATTGTAGTAATAGACGTGAGCAATACACTGTTAGAACTGAGTAAAAAATTCCGCAGTTCCCTTAAAACCCTAGCGGAATTAGACGTAGACCAAGACAAGATAATCTATGCGTTAAACAAGTCAGATCTCATCAGCCCAGAAGAAATTGTCGAGAGGGCAAAATATCTGGGTCTTGGTGAAAACAAAAAATGGATTCCAATTTCATCCGTAACAGGGGAGAATGTCCCAAAGCTCATAGAGTTGATAGACAGAATGTTAACCGAGACAAGCCCGCAAATAAAAGAAGTTCCAAAAAAACCAGATTATGCCAAGTTCTATGAAGATTGAAGTGTTAAGAATAGGCCAAAGGCTGGTACGGGATGACAGAGTAACTACTCATGTCGCACTTGTAGCAAGAAGTTTTGGCGCCTCAAAAATATTTATGAACGAGGTAAATCCCGAAATCAAAGACACATTAGACAAAGTAAACAAGTCCTGGGGCAGTAATTTCCAAATAGAATTCATCGAGGATTGGAGAAAACTGCTCAAATTAAAGAAAAAAAACTCGGTCAAGATCATACACCTTACAATGTATGGTGAAAACATAAACCAAATTCAAGACAGGATCAAAAAAGAGGACAGCGTATTGATAGTAGTTGGTGCTGAAAAGGTTCCACGCGAAGTTTACGAACAGGCAGATTACAACGTGGCAGTAGGCAACCAGCCACATTCTGAGATCAGCGCACTTGCAATAGTTCTAGACAGGATTCAAGACGGAAAACAATTTGATATAAAATATGACGATGCGAGATTGAAAATAGTGCCAACCGAAAAGGGCAAAACAGTGATCACTAGAAGCGATTGATTAATTATAGACTAAGGAGAATTGTATCTATTGGTTGAATCCTACGAAGACCCATTTGTAAGAATTTCTGCAATGATAGGAGGAGATGAATATCTCAAGGTTGCGCGTGCACTTTTGAAGGCAGAGGATGCAACGGATGAGGAAATTGCTAGTTCGACAGGACTTAGGATAAACATGGTAAGAAAAGTGCTTTACGACCTCTTTGGTAAAGCGCTCATTACTGGAATCAGGGTCAAAGACGAAAGAAAGGGTTGGTTTGTCTACAGATGGCGTTCAAGAAAGGACGAGGTTGAGAATTTTATTGAAAACCAGAAAAAAAAGATTTCAGAGCGACTGCAACAAAGATTAGACTATGAGAATTCTTCGCAGTTTTACCATTGTGGGAATGAGGATTGCCCCAGGATTACATTTGAGACAGCACTTGAAATGTTTTTCAAGTGCCCAAGATGCGGCAGCGTTGTCAACTTAAGAAAAAACGACAAGCTAAAAAAAGCCCTAGAGTCAAAGATTACCGACATTAGAAATGATATGAGACGTCAAATATAGTGCAACACAATTTCATTTTTTTGCCTGATCACGTGTCGCAGTTTTAATTTTGGACAGTTTGCTATTTTAGAAAAGCCGTCTCCCTCAACAAGTGTTGTTGCATCCTTTCCGCCTATAACGTATGGAGTGATCGTAACAATTAGTTCGTCAACAAATCCCTTATGTATAAATTCCCAGTTTAGTGTGCCACCGCCCTCAAGCAGTATGGTCTTGATGTTTTGTTTTTGTAAAATTTGTAATAGCTTTTTGGTATCAACTTTGTTTTGGCCAGATACTATAATTTGTAATGGATGCTTGGCAAGTCTTGCAAGATTCTTCTTTGATGCTTTTTTTGACACTGCGACAATTGTAGGTATCACATTACAGGTCTTGATAATTTTTGATTTTGACGAAATTGTCCCGGATGAGTCAAGAATAACACGTGTTGGGTTTTTTCCTTTTACGTATCGCGCAGTCAGAAGCGGATCATCGATTTTTACAGTATTGATTCCAACAAGTATTGCATCAACCTTTGCACGCAGCCCGTGAAACCGTATTTTGTCCTGTCTAGAAGATAATGCGGAATCCTTGTTTTTCGTGGCTATTTTACCGTCAAGTGATACTGCTGCGCTCAAAATTATGTGCGGCCTAGAGCTTGCCATGTACAATTCTCCCTCCAACCATTACTGCCCTGATTGTCGACTCTGACGCTCGATGTACTATTGAGGCATGCGGATTGTGCATCAGTTCTAAATCAAGTGCGTGTTTGTCAATAAATATTCCATCTGCCAAGTATTGCGGCTCAATTGAACCAATCTTTCTTCCAAGCAATATTCCGCCGTTTACGGTTGCCATTTTTAGTATTCTTTTTGGATCAATTCTTTTTTTGTGAATTCCCATTGTTACCTTCCAGAGATAATCCATTTCTCGGAACATATCAGCTGAGTTAATCATCACATTATCGGTTCCAATTGCGACAGTGCATCCATTTTTTTCCATAAAGGAGAAGTCAGGAACCCCTTCTGCAAGTGATGCGTTTGCCCTAGGACAGATGACAATTCCCCTTGTTTTCTTTGCCG
>DATIGB010000135.1:0-4835 GCA_035454985.1 Candidatus Nitrosotenuis sp. | reverse complement strand
CAATGGCATATTTTCCCCACGTTCCTCTCTCGCAGACGTATCGTTTTTTGCGCTCACCTTTGCTTTTTTTCTCTCGCGGATACAGAAAGATGTAGTTCAATCGGTACAGCTCTTTTAATGCGGCATAAACCACGCTTGATGGGAGATTCTCCTTTGTGATTATCTCCTCTGCGGTGATGCCTTTTGCTCCTGCCTGTCGCATGTAGTCCATTATCTTCCAGGTTATGTCTTTTGAAAGAATATCAGCTTCTTGATATGATTTGATTGGAAAATGCGTCAGGTACGTCTTGATGTTTTTTGATTTCTGGTTTTGCAACATTTCTGACAATTATGTAATTGTGTGTTATTTAATAAACCTAATTTCTAAGAATTCTGGAATTACAGGAATTTACGGAATTTCACTAGAATGGTTTAAGTTCCGCATGAAAACGACGCCAAGCGTGAATGAAAACCAAGACGAATCCAATTCATATTGCTACAAGAACTACATAGCTTACAAGTTTTCAATTTTGATGATATAGTAATTTCGTGGCGTTAAATGAACTATACTTTGTTACTCTTGCAAATGATGATCACTCTCTTTTTGGGAGGGTCGTCTCTCAGCCTGATGCTGGGTGGGAAGAAACATGCAAGCCTTGTAATTTTCTCATTTTCTGCCGTCGCATCGCTTTGTGCCGTGTCTCTTGCAATCAATCAGTTCTTTAATGATGACCCTACTCGATTTTCCTTTAAAGAAATATTTCCGCTGATGGGATTCGATGTTTTGATTGATAATACGTGTGCATTTTTTATTTTTCTGATTGGCGTAATATCGCTTGCAGTCTCGGTATACTCTATTGGCTATGCCAAGAAATATGAAAAAATTTCGTCCTTTGGATTTTTATTTAATTTTTTCATCGTGTCGATGATTTTAGTTACAGTTTCAAATAATGTTTTTTCATTTTTGATTTTTTGGGAACTGATGTCCCTGACCTCATTTTTCTTGGTGATTTATGAGCATGAATCGCAAAATAACCGCAAAGCGGCGATAAATTATCTTGTGATGACGCATTTTGGAACTGTGTTTATTGCTAGTGCATTTTTTTTATCGTTCATACAGACTGGAAGCTTTTCATTTGATTCCTTTCGTCAGCTTGGCCCAAATTCAGTTTTCAAAGATGCAATTTTTGTATTTGCGCTGATTGGGTTTGGCACAAAGGCAGGCATGATGCCATTTCATACGTGGCTGCCACAGGCACATCCAGCCGCCCCGAGCAATGTTTCGGCGCTAATGTCCGCAGTGATGCTAAAGATTGCAATTTATGGAATGGTGAGATTCCTTTTTGATTTTAACAACATTTCAAGCCCTGATAATGCGTGGTGGGGACTGTTAATGATTGCCTTTGGAGGAGTATCGGCAGTATTTGGAATCTTGTATGCTGTTGTTGAAAACGACATCAAGCGCAGCCTGGCATTTAGCAGCATTGAGAACATTGGCTTAATATTCATGGGACTTGGGCTGACAGTAGTTTTTGCATCATATGATCTACATGCATTGTCAGCATTTGCGCTAATGGCGACAATGTACCATGTGATAAACCACGCAATATTCAAGAGCCTGCTCTTCATGGGTGCCGGATCAGTTCAGTTTGCCACCCATACAAAAGATATGGAAAAGCTTGGTGGCCTCATCAAAAAAATGCCATGGACTGCACTGTTGTTTTTGATTGGCTGTCTGGCAATATCTGGACTACCGCCGTTTAATGGATTTGTTAGCGAGTGGATGCTATTGCAATCTTTTCTGCTAACCTCTCAGGTACCTGATACCTTACTGCAGATATCCATTGCAATCGCTAGCCTGGCCTTTGCACTGACCATTGGAATTTCGGTCGCAACATTTATCCGGATTTTTGGAACTTCGTTTCTCTCAAAGCCACGCTCGGAACTTGCCGTTCACATACGCGAAGTACCTCATTCAATGTTGGCCGGAAAATCAATTGTTGCCGCACTTGCGATAACTCTTGGGGTACTGCCGTTTGTTGGAATAAATCTTGTTTCCACTTCCTTTGATCTTTCAAGTGTACATGCAAATCCATTTGAGCCACTAGTCTCAGATGTGCACAATCCAGGCTACGCCAGCATTTCAATGCCTACAGTCCTGATTTTGCTTGGATGTGTGTCTGTTGGAGCATTTGGATTTGTCAGGGCAATCGGTGGCAAGACACAAAAAATTACAAACAACACGTGGGACTGTGGGTTTGGAAGTCTAAATGAGCGCATGCAGTACACCGCATCATCTGTTTCTTATCCTCTGAGAATCATTTTCAAGTTTCTTTTCAGGCCCACATTAAAAATCCAAAAAGAACTTGAGCATAGTTCATCCAACTATGAAAAAAGATCCATTGCCGTAACCCAGTCTACAGAGGACATCTTTGAGCAAAAATTATACCGTTTAATTATCTCTGCAGGCATTGCATTTTTTGGCAAAATTCGTCTGGTCCAGACAGGCAAGGTGAATGCCTACGTGCTATATGTGATGATGATTCTGATGGTTCTTTTGATTTACGTGAGGCTTCAGTGATGGCATTGGACCAAATCTCAATTGCAATTGGAATCATTCAAACCCTGGCCCTGGTGGTTTTGGCTCCGCTTCTAACGGGAATTATGAGGAAAACCAAGGCAAGGACGCAAAAAAGAATCGGAAGCAGCGTACTCCAGCCGTACTATGACTTGATAAAATTAATGAAAAAAGACGAGGTGGTCTCCGAGAGCAGCTCCTGGATATTCAGAGCAAGTCCATGGATCAATTTTGTGTCAGTTGTCACTGCAGCATGCTTTGTCCCAGTGATGATTTTCTATTCCCCATTTGGTCTTGTTGGAGACATACTGGTTATCATAGGACTTTTTGGATTGGGCAGATTTTTTACACTTTTGGCAGGACTGGATGTTGCAAGCTCCTTTGGCGGTTTGGGTAGCAGCCGGGAAATGATGATGTCTGCGTTGATTGAACCAGCTCTATTCATTACAATTTTTGCAGTGTCGTTGACTTTTGGGGGAACAAATCTTTCCACAATAGTTGAATCTGCCACTCATTCAACAGTTCCTGCTCCGAGCATAATATTTGCAGCAATCTCACTTTTCATCATAATACTTGCCGAAACTGGACGATTGCCGTTTGACAACCCGTCAACCCATCTTGAGCTAACCATGATGCATGAGGCAACACTCCTAGAGTATTCTGGAAAAAGCTTGGCACTCATTGAATGGGCGCAGTCAATAAAACAGATAGTGCTACTTGGTCTTTTTGTAAACCTGTTCGTCCCGTTTGGAATGTCAGCCACAGCGTCATTTGTGCTTCTGGGGATCGGGTTGATGTTTTTTATTGCAAAGGCTGTGTTTCTTTCTATTTTCATTGCATTCATTGAAACTAAAGTTGCGAAATGGCGTCTGTTCAGGGTGCCGGATCTTATTTCCATGGCAATTGCAAGCTCGATAATCGGAGTGATTTTCTTTTATCTAAAGTGATGATATAATGGCAGATAACAACATTCTTCAAATTTCAGCCGCGGTTTTACTCATAGCTACCTTTGCAGTGGTCTCAAGAAGGGGGTTCATGGACTGGCTTAATGCGTATCGCTATCAGTCCGTGGTGCTTGCCGCAATCACTGCACTCATTGCGTCAATTACTGGAATTTGGGAAATCTACATAGCTGCCGGGCTGACTTTGCTGATAAAGGCAATTATCATCCCGAAAATTCTCTTGCGGATCACTGGCAAACTGACATTGGAGGTCAGGACTGAGATAAGCCCCTACATTAGCATCCGCGCATCGGTGCTGATCTCTGCAATGCTAGTGGCATTATCATATTTTCTGACGCAGCAAATATCGATTAAAACCGACAGTGTCGTGAGCACCTTTCTGCCAGTTTCAGTGTCCCTGTTTCTGATTGGGCTGTTTGTAATGGTGGTGAGAAAGAAAACGCTGAGTCAGGTTGTGGGACTGTTGATTCTTGAGAACGGTTTGTTCCTATTTGCAACTGCCTTAACGCATGGACTTTCTCTTGTTATTGAGATTGGCATTTTTGTAGATATTTTGGTTGGAATAATCATTTCTGCAATTCTGATGTCACGAATCAACTACACGTTTGATAGCCTAAGTGTTGAGAATCTTGAGAGCCTGAGGGATGACTAATGACTGAACATTTTGATTATTTTGTGTTATCTTTGTTACTGACGCCGGTAATCAGCGGCATTCTAGTTACTATTCTGCGAAAAAAAAGAACAATCGAGATAATCACCGCAACTTCAATGGGACTGGTTCTGATTCAGTGCTTGTTTTTAGTATATGAAATATCTAGCAAAAAATCGATTTCTGCATTTGGCGAGTTTTTTTATGCAGATGCCGTGAGCGCATTTGTAATTCTGCCAATATCTGGCGTTGGATTTATCACGTCATTGTACTCGATTAACTACATAGGCAGACAGTATGATACTGGTGTCTTGGATCAAAAACGCCTTGTACGATACTATCAGGGATTTAATGCGTTCATTTTCACAATGCTTCTTGTTCCACTGTCAAATAATATTGGAGTGATGTGGGTGGCAATTGAGGCCACCACTCTCGTCTCAGTTCTTCTCATAATGTTGTATGTCAAAGAAAGCGCGATTGAGGCATCTTGGAAATATTTGATAGTGGCCACCGTTGGGTTATCGTTTGCCCTTTTTGGAATAATTTTATTCAACTATGCAAACATTGGCTCATCAAGTCCTGATGACGCAACGAATTGGACTGATCTGCTGGGAAATGCCAAATCGCTTGATCCGAACATAATCAAAATTGCGTTTGTTTTTGTTTT
>DATIGB010000134.1:0-7149 GCA_035454985.1 Candidatus Nitrosotenuis sp. | reverse complement strand
AGTTTGTGACTTGTACCAGCATATATAATAATTCCCATTATTTTCATGCGAATTTGCCCAGCCCGCATCTTAAGGGAGGCCTTTGCCAGCTGAGAATTTATTTTAGTGACAATCAGTGGATTTGATTTGGAATACAGGATTGATCGGGACTCTTTGGGCGAAGTCAAGATCCCAAAGGACGCATACTATGGAGCATTTACCGGTCGCGCAATAAAGCAGTACCACGTCACTGGAAAAAAGTCGCACCCGCACCTAATATCGGCATTTGTCATGATAAAGCGCTCAGCTGCAGTCGCAAACATTCAGACCAATACAATTGACAAGAAATTGGGAAATGCCATCATCAGGGCATGCGATGCCATACTGTCGGGAAAACACCTCGACCAGTTCGTAATCGAGGAAATCAATTCCGGCGCAGGGACGGCATTTAACATGAACACAAACGAGGTGATATGCAATGTCGCACTGGAGATCCTAGGACACAAAAAGGGACAGGACCAGTTTTTGCATCCAAATGATCACGTCAACATGTCGCAGTCAAGCAACGACACGTATCCGACTGCGATGCATGTCGCAATTTTGCTAAACCTAAGAGAGGCGATGCCCGGAATCGACGGACTGATAAAATCACTGTCAAAGAAGGCTAAAGAATTTTCATCTTTTAAAAAAATCGGAAGGACACACCTGATGGATGCGCTCCCCGTGACGCTTGGCAGCGAGTTTGCAGCTTATGCCACGTCACTGTCCAAGGCGCGCAACGCAGTGGTCTTGGCCGCAAAGGAACTAGAGTTCGTCGGACTTGGCGGAACTGCGGTTGGAAATGGCGCAAACACGCCAAAGGGATATCGCAAAATCGCAATATCGGAACTGGGCAAAGTCTCAAAGCTGAGCCTCAGAGAAGAAAAGGACATGCAACACTCGCTGCAGTCAAAGTTCGCAGTCGCGAACTTTTCATCTGCCATCAGGAACTTGGCACTTGAGCTGAACAAAATTGCAAACGACATCAGGCTCATGGCGTCAGGCCCCATTGCAGGATTATCTGAGATAGGCATTCCGGCAGTCCACGCAGGCTCGTCAATCATGCCTGGAAAGGTAAACCCGTCACTGGCAGAGTGCCTCAACATGATTTGCTACTCCATCATAGGCAACGACGCGGCGGTTGCAAACTCGGCGCAGGCAGGGCAGTTTGAGCTCAACGTGATGCTTCCAGGGATGCTCAAGGCGATCTTAGACTCTACAGACATGCTCAAGAACTTTTTGCCAATATTTTCCGCAAACCTAATTGACGGCCTTAGCGCAAACGAAAAGCGTCTGCAGCAAAACATAGAGAAAAGCCCAGTCATAGTAACGCTGCTTGCTCCAAAGATAGGATACCAAAAGTCGGCAGACCTCTTCAAGGAGTCGCTAAAGACAGGAAAGACAATCCGGGAACTTGTCACATCACAAAAAATTCTAACAGACAAGGAAATAGATTCCTTATTCAAATAACATGGCAAAAATCTGGGTAGAATCATACGGCTGCTCGGCCAGCTTTGCGGATGCGGAGATGATTTCAGGCATGATAGTAAACGGGGGCCATACGCTTGCCGTCAACCCAAAGGACTCGGACCTGAATCTCATAGTAACGTGCTCTGTCAAGGACGCAACGGCAAACAAGATGGTAAACAGGATCAAAAGGCTGAAGGCAAAGCCGCTGATAGTTGCAGGATGCCTTGCAAAGGCTGAGCCAAAGACAGTCGAGCGGTTTTCCAGTGCAAGCCTAATGGGGCCAAACTCGATAGGCAAGACGCTCCAGATCATAAATCACACGCTTGCCGGAAAAAGAGACGTCGAGCTGGCAGACACCGACATTACAAAGACAGGCCTTCCAAAGGTAAGGCTAAACCCGGTGGTCGGGATTGTGGAAATCGCAAGCGGGTGCATGAGCGACTGCACCTTTTGCCAGACAAAACTGGCAAAGGGCGACCTAAAGTCATACAGAATCGGCGACATAGTCAGACAGGTAACGGAGGAGGTAAGGGACGGCTGCAAGGAAATTTGGCTCACGTCGACTGACAACGGCTGCTACGGACTTGACATAGGTACAACGCTTCCAAGGCTTGTACAGGAGACATCTGAGATTGCAGGCGACTTTAGAATTCGAGTGGGCATGATGAACCCCATGTACATGCCAAGAATCAGGGACGATTTGCTAAAGTCGTTCGAGTCCGACAAGGTCTACAAGTTCCTCCACGTTCCAGTGCAAAGCGGAAGCGACCAGGTTCTCCAGGACATGAAAAGGGGCCACACGGGCGCCACGTTCACTGACATGGTAGAGAAATTCAGGAAAAAGTTTGAAAGATTTACAGTTTCAACTGACGTCATAGTCGGATTTCCCACGGAGACCGAGACGGACTTTGAGCAGACGCTAAGCCTCCTAGAGAAGACAAGGCCGGATGTCGTGAACCTCTCAAGGTACAGCCAGAGGCCTGGAACAAAGGCTGCTGAGATGCCGCAAATCGACGTTGCCGAGATAAAGCGCAGGAGCAAGATTGTGTTTGAGATGATGAACAAGATAGCCGCAGACAACAACAGGCAGTGGATCGGCTGGCAGGGCGAGGTGCTCTTTAACGAGCAGACAGACGAGCGGATTCGCGGCAGGAACTTTGCATACAAGTCAGTCTTTGTTGAGGACAAGGTAAGAGTCGGGCAAAAAGAACATGTCAGGATCACAAGGGCTACAAACCACGGTTTGTACGGCGTGATCGCAAGCGGTTCTGTGTGATCTACTAGACCCGAACAATGCCCATATTGTTCCAGTCTGTGACCAACTTTGACACATCGACTCTGAGGATTGCCGGCCCTTCCGGGTTCCCCCTCATCGCTTCACGTGTGCCACCTTTAGGATTGCAAAACCTGTGCAACCCCTTGCAAGCAATATTCATTGAGGCAACGACATCCCTGTCGCGCCATAGCTTGCAACTACCGCACCACAAATCCCGATGTCTCTGCCTGTCCCCTTGGAGTCTCCCTCCGCATATCGGACAGGTTGTGCTGGTGCGTTTTGGGTCTATCTTGCAGAATGGAATGCCGTCCCATGCTGCCTTGTATGAGACCTGCCTTTCCAGTTCATAAAAAGACCATGAGTTTAGCTTTCGCCCGTATCTGTTTCCTTGGCCGTTTCCTTTTCTGTATAGTTTTCTGATTCCTTTGATGTCCCCAAACATTATTGTCGCCTTGTTTTTCCTGGCATAGGGGATTCATGGTTGATTTTGGGATTAAAACGATCCGCTGTGTCAGGTGTTGACCTTGGAATGACATCACAGTTTGGATCTCGTAGATTACATAGGATCTCGTAAGCTAAAACTTTTAGATCGAAGCTTGGATCAAAATTAAGTAAGAAGGTTTTTTATCGTATTTTGCAAGGATACCACATGGAATTTCAAGAGCCGGTTTTGCTGGTTGGAATAGGAGGGGCAGGCGCAAGGCTGGCCACCAAGGCAAGCAGCATCACAGGCGCAGACTGTATCATAATTAGCCACGACAGCAACGACTTGAATTCCGAAAACGACATCAAAATCCACACAGAATCATACGTAAACCCCTCATCATATCTGATAAGAGCCCAGGCTCAGAAGGCAATGGACAAGATAAGGGGCAAGATTTTCGATTATTCAAGCGTCATAATTTTTGCCAATCTGGCAGGAAAGGCAGGATGCGCAATTTCTCCACTGGTCGCATCCGCGGCAAAGGAGGAGGGAAAAAAGGTCCTCTCATTTGCAATAATGCCGTTTGGGTTTGAAAAGGAGCGAATCTTCCTCTCAGGCGTGTCGCTCAAAAGGCTGCGCGCAAGCTGCGACTCTACAATTGTTATAGACAACGACGCGCTCCTTGAGAGCAACCCGGATCTTACCATGAGCAAGTGTTACGAGATAACCCACCATGCAGTAATGTATGTGACTAGTTCGCTTCAAAAGTCATCAATATCCGACGAGGTCAGCATTCTCTCAACAAGCAAGGACGTAAGCGATGTCGAGGTATCACTAAGAGATTCAATCAAGATGCTCTACGAGGACGCGCCTCCTGCAAGCGTCAGAAGGACAATGCTGTACGTGTTTGGCTCAGACAACGTCTCAGTCGGAAAGATAAACGCAATCGCAAACACGGTCGGCGGCATATTCAATGAGAACAACACAAGCGTAAGCCTTGCGACCACGCAGGGAAACAAGGCTCAGGTGGTAATGATAACATCCGTTGAGGGGCTAGGCAAGTTTGACTCCTATGACCCGCTGGGCGCAATCCCGCAAGAAAGCACACTTGACTGGGACACGCCAGAGTCCAGCATCAAGACTGGAATCGAATTATACCAGATGGAATAAACCATCCAGCACCAAACACAAAAACCATCCTAAACCAGTCGGCGCGTTTTAATTTGTGAAATTTCTTTGCGCAGCGCCGCTTTTGAGCTGACTGTCATGACATCAGGAATAATTTGCGTCAAATCAGAATCCAACCATACAAAAAACATGTCATACTAAATTTGATAGGATATAATCAAGAGTAGCTATTTGGATTTCTTTGCGGGCTTTTTTGCTGGCTTTTTTGCCTCGGTTTTCTTTTCAGATCCTGCCTTCTTTTCCTTTGGCTCTGGTTTTTTTGCCTCTGGCTTTTCTGCCTTGGTCTCTTTTGCCTCAGTCTTTGCCTCTTCTTTTGCCTCTGACTTTTTTTCTTTTGCCTCTGACTTTTCAGATTTCTTTGGCTTTTCCTCCTTTGGCTTTACTGATTCGTCCTCATATGGAGACACCATGACATAGCCGTCTTCTGTCTTTGCCATCTTTACTCTGATCTTTCTTGGCGGGCTGCGGATTCCTCGCTTCCAGACCTGCTGGCTCAACTCTTGATCAATTTTGATTTGCTCCGTCTTCATGTGGTGTTCTGCAAATTCTTTGATCATGTTGATTGCGCGCTTTGCCCTCTGATTGTTTGGGGAAAGCCAGACCTTGCCAAGATTAATTGTGTATACCCGTTCTGCTTCTTGCGACAATTTATCCCACCTCTACGTCGGTTTGTCTCCAGGCTCTGCGCTTGGGGTTTGTCCTAACCGCCCTTTTGGTTTTTAGAATGATCCACGCCGGAACTGCAGAGTTTTGCCTTGTCTTTTTGAGCAGTCGTATTTTGCGTCCGGAATGTTTTCTTGCCGCCATAAAAATTGAGGCACTTTACCCTCTTTTTAAATGAATCTCGCAGATGCGGTTCAAGTGTACTAGATCAGTTTGTTTTGCGCAAAAATATCTGCCAGCTGTTTTAGTATTCTGGCAGATGCGCCCCAGACCACCTTTGACTGATACAGAAACGTGTACATTTCCGAAATAGAGTTGTGGTGCGGGTCAGTGTCAGGCGACATGGTAGTCAGGAATGGAATTGCCGGAATGTGCAGTATTTCCTCCACCTCTTCGTTTGGCCGCAGGTCTGAAATCTGATCAATGACTGCCACAAACGGCAAAATTGTAAATCCGGAATTTAGCGTGGTAACAGGCCTCAGCTGGCCAACCACGTCACTTCTCGATATGCGCAAAGAGATCTCCTCCTCGGTTTCTCGCAAGGCAGTGTCAAGCAGGTCCGAATCGGCAGGCGAGATCTTGCCCCCCGGAAAAGATATCTCTCCGGCATGGAATTCCATTGTTTTTGGTTTTTCGGTCATGACGATGCGGCATTCCTGCCCGTATATGACAATCAAGACGGCAGAGTGCTTTGTGGTGTGGTCCTCGATGTTTGGCGAAATGTCAGTTGTCAGCAGTCTTCGAATGGCATCAAGACTCATGTTATACCATAACGACTTGGCACATTATTGATTTATTGCTTTATGCCAAAACGGAATCGTCGCATTTGGCAGTGCGGATTGTTTTGTGCAATGTGTTTTTTCAAACCGCACCTGGTGCAGCGCAAAATTTCAGAGTGACATCTTGCACAATGTTCAATCCTTCAAAGATTATAATCAAGTAAAATAGAGAAACCATGTATTGATACGCTACGAGATCAATCCCCCAAGAGTAATCCAGGAAAAAGTGCTGTCGCACAAAGAGGTCCAATACTCACTAAACAAAATTAAAAAAAGAATCTTCGGGATAAGCAAATACTGCAGCGGGATTCACCTGACGGATTCGGTGCTCGGGATCCCAAGGATTTCCCCAATAACCACCGGGGCGCTGATCAGAAATGACGGGCTGAAGATAAACATCACTGCCAGCCTCCGGGTCCGCGACAGGAACCTGATTTCTCTTACCCAGTCGATATACGATGCAGTGCTGCTAGGGCTTGACGGTTTGCTGATACTAAAGGGCGACGAGCCGCCAGAGGGCCCAAAGGACTCCAAGCTTGTCCCAAGCGGGGTTGTGAAATATTTTAAAGACTTGGGATTTGGAAAAAACCTTGACTTTTATCTGTCGATTCCAGCCGAGCCGGATTTTGACAAGATTCAAAAAAAGATAGAGGTGGAGCCGACGGGATTTGTGACCCAGGTAATCCAGTCGCCTGAGCAGGTTTTCCGAATAGTGGACAAGCTAAAGCCGCAGGGATTTAAGATAATTCCGGTGATAATGGTCCCGTCCGAAAAGAACGCCAAGTCGTTTGCGATGCTTGGAATTGATCACACAAAATATCAGGACAGGTTCATCGACTTTATCTCAGACATACACAAGTCCACAAAGGACGTTCTTATCACGTCGCCAAACGACTTTAAAGCAGCATCAGACACGCTTGCAAAATTAAAAGAATTAAAAAGAAAATAGCGCCACATCACACCATGAAACAAAGCCTGCTTGATGCCATGAACCAGAGAATTCTGCTCTTTGACGGCGCGATGGGAACCGAGATACAAAAGTTCAACCCAGAGCCAAAAGACTTTCCTGACGGCAAGGACGGATTCAACGACGGCCTGATACTAACACATCCGGAATGGATAAGGAAAATCCACCTGGAGTACCTGAGGGCCGGCGCAGACTGCATTGAGACAAACTCCTTTGGCTCAAACAAGCTCAAGCTGGACGAGTACGGGTTTGGCGACAAGACCGTAGAGATGAACCAAAAGATTGCGGCACTTGCGGTGGATGCCGCCAAAGAGTTTTCAGACAAGCCAAGATACGTGGTTGGCAGCATGGGCCCTACTGGATT
>DATIGB010000133.1:0-2587 GCA_035454985.1 Candidatus Nitrosotenuis sp. | reverse complement strand
GCTTGATGATGTAAAAAAAGCAACAGAACTTGCATCTCAGGCCTTAAAAAAAATAGGCGACGTACTTGGAAAGAACAGCAGGGTCATTCACGTATTTGCAAAAAAATATGCGCAGGACCTAAAGGATCATCTGGCAGTAATCAGCACCAATTCCGCATCGATACAGCGGCTGGTCAATAACTATGCCAAGTTCGAGTCCGACGAATCGCTCATCAAAGAAAAGATAGAAAAAATTCTCGACGCAACCCAGACCGTAAACGACAAAAGCGCACAAATCCCAAAACTGAGGGCTTCGCACGACGGGCTTTCCGACTCCGTGGAATCACTCAAACGCCAAATCGACTCGCTAAGGTCAAGCCCGCAGCATGCCGAATACCTTGCGATAAAAAGCCAAATCGAGCAAAACAAAAAAGAAGAAGACAAGCTCGGCAGGGAAATAGACGAAGAGTTTTCCAAGATATCAAGGCCGCTTGGCAAATACGTCTACGTGACATCGCTTGAAAAACCGCTCAAAATTCTCATGGAAGATCTTATCCAAAACCCGTCAAGGACCCTCACTGCGCAAAACAAGGACTCAATAGTCGTCATCCTAGAGTCGTGCATGAAAGGGACCCTCTCAGGCGCAGTGTCTGTAAAGGAGACAGACAAGTCCGTAGAGCAAATCAACAGCCTGATTCGAAAACTAGACGGCTTTCTGGCGCAGAAAAATGAGCTGACAAAAAAGGGCGATGCCCTCCAGGGCAGGCTTGGAGTCTTTGATGCCGGCGCACTTGCAGGCCTTGAGCAGAAATTACAAAAGGCAGCATCTGACAGAGACAGCGCCGAATCAAAAATTAGGAAACTTGAATCAGACCTTGCCGATGAAACTAATCAGCGCGCAAAGATGATCTCAGAGCTGAGCCGTGATTTACAAAGTATTTCAAACACCGAGTACGTTATTTTGGTGTGACCTGGTTTTTTGGTGAAAAAAATGGGCAGTGAAACGCGCCGCAAGGTGTTGCTGAAAAAGGATCCAAAGGACGGTATAATGTCCTACTGCAAGATGAAGCACCCAAACGAGGGAATCCTGATACTCAAGGGCAAGTCAAAAAAGGGAATAATAACAATCGACAGCCTGGTGATTCCGCCGTTCTCATACGGGGGCCAAACCTTTGCCGGCTTTCCGCACTCGTTTTTGCCGTTTGACCTGTCATACGTGGGGATAGTTCATTCGCATCCGACAGGCCCTGCGGATCCCTCTGTTGCCGACATGCAGAACTTTTTTGGCCTGGTTTCGCTAATAGTGAAATCCCCATACGAAAACAACGAGGACATTTTTGCATGGGACAGTAACGGAAACTCGCTCGAAATAATTTTTGAAAGCTAGGGCGCAACGGCCTTTTGAGATCTTGACTGCAGTGGCCCAAGCGATTTTGGGCAAAATTCAGCTGTTTGCCATGAAGGTTTTTTGCAAAATCTAGATAAAGCTTTATAAGGTTTTTTCGAAGATTGTATGTGTTGTACAACTATAGGAATTATCTCATCTTTTTGTTCGCCTCGCTTGCAGTGAGCATAGGGCTGCAAATGATACTGCCGTTTCCGTACGGCCTGGCAGCAGCGCTTGCAATTTTCATACTCTTGCCGCTTTTCATAAGGCGCCGATACATGAGCAAGGTAAAAGGCTACGGGGGCGACTCTGGCGGCGGGTTCTTTGGCTCAAGTGAGGGTGGCGCGAGCGTAAAATACGTCTGCCTCACATGCAACCACCGATTCAAGGGCGCAATGTGCCCTCGATGCGGCTCAAAAATGAAGCGCGCAGACTTTTGAGCATGCCATGACACTTGAGGATCTGAGGAAGAAGGCAATCTACCAAAACTCAATTGACACCTGGATTGCCGCATGCGAGGAAAAAAACATCGACTGGTACGAAACTGAGCACTACAAAAAATTTGTCGAGTACCTCCTAAAGGCAGGCCTCAACATGAAAAAGTTCCCGCTCTGCATAAAGGAAAGCGGGGGAATGTACGAGCGCGGAAAGGACAAGACAAAGTTTGCCGAAATTCTGGCCCAGTACAACGAGCCAAACTCTGCGGCATACACGCTAAAGCTCAACGACAGTACCGTAAAAATCATCAGGGACTTTACCCTGTAATACTAGCGCCTTATTCTGGCTAGGCCGTCAAGGGAGTTTCCAATGAAAACAAACGCAAGTCCGGTAATGCTTATCATTACTCCCGGGGGTATCACCCACCACCACAGCCCTCGGGTCACTGCGCCGTGCGTGCTTGCGTCGTGAAGTATCTGGCCCCATGTCGGAAAGCTTGGGTCGCCGAGGCCCAGAAAGCTCAGCCCCGCCTCTGTTGTGATTGCCGCGGGCACCGATATTGCGATGCTCGCAAGTGCGTACGGCATGATCTGCGGTATGATGTGCTTGAAGATTATCTTTGATCTCTTCTGTCCCATCGTCCTAGACGCCTCGACAAACTGCCTGTTTTTTATCTGCAGTGCCATGCTTCTTGAGACCTTGGCAATCCCTACCCAGCCAAAAATCATAAGAAAGCCAATCATCAGAAATATGCTGTTGCTTATGGTTACTGCCAGAATGATA
>DATIGB010000132.1:0-2309 GCA_035454985.1 Candidatus Nitrosotenuis sp. | reverse complement strand
TGAGGGCAATCTTCCTTGGTTCAGGAGCACTTGCATATTTGGCAGAAATGTCAACTCCTCTGCTATTGAACGCAATGATAAAAAACAAGATGAAGAACCCGGGAATCAAAATCCTATAGATTCATGAGTCATTACTATCCGCGTCGTGGCAGAAACTGGTATTCTGCCATGGGTGTACTGTTTATCTCAGTTGCCGGAATCGTGGTAGTGCGGGATATTTTGATTTGGAGTCCTGACTTTGTTTTGGATTTTCTGCTGAATTCGGAAATAACAAACGCAAAGATTTCGCTTGGAATGTTTGTATTTGGGGGAATACTCTTGGGAATAGGGTTTAGGAAAAAAATTGTTTAAGAAAGCCAAGTTCCTAAAAGAGCAGAAAATTCTTCGCCTGGCCACGGTAGACAGGAGTGGAAATCCCCATCTGGTTCCTGTCTGGTACGACTATACTGGAGCAAAATTCCACATTGGGACAAATACCAAAACAAAGAAGGCAAAAAACATTCAAAAAAACAGCAAAGTGTGCTTTTGTGTAGATGACGGGGTCTGGTCTCCAATACATGGAGTCATGGGGAATGGAAGTGCCAAACTAATTTTGCAGGAAGGTACGGTTAAAAAAATTGCAAAAAAAATCCTTCTTCGCTACTTTGAGAATCTGGAAGACGAGTCTGCAAAACAATTGCTAGACAATACAAATTGCATAATAGAGATCGTTCCAAGCAAGATTACTACTTGGGAGTACTGACGAATTTTTCTATCTCGTTTAATGCAAAATCTAACGTACCGAGATCAGGCAAAAAGACCAGTCTAAAGTGGCCGCTTCCGTACTTGGTTCCAAAGCCGGAGCCATGCACCGTCAGTACTCCGGTTTTTTTGAGCAGCTCCATTACAAACTCCTGATCTGATCGGTATTGGTTATTTTCAATTTTTGGAAAGGCGTAAAATGCGCCTTTTGGGTTTGGGCATGAAAGTCCAGGTATGGAATTGATTCGCTTTACTACAAAGTCCCGTCGCTTTTTCAGCTCAGACACAAACTCGGAAATGTACCCCTGTGGACCCCTGAGCGACTCCAGTGCTGCGTACTGAACAGGCAGATTAGTCGATATTCTGACGCGTGCTAGTTTCGGCAGATGCTCTCTGATTGATTCCAATTTTTTAGACTGGTTGAAGCCAACGTAGCCGATTCGCCAGCCGGACATGAGATGAACCTTTGAAAATCCATTTAGCAGTATGACAGGCGAATCTTTGGCAACCTTTCCTATTCCTGTAAATTTTTCATCAAATACGATTTGGTCGTATATTTCATCACAGATGATGTAGAGATCATGCTCGTTTGCTAAATCAACTAGATTTTTTAGGGATTTTTCACTAAATACAACGCCTGTTGGGTTGTTTGGGGAAATAAGACATATGGCTACTGTTTTTGATGTGATTTTTGACTTGACGTCATCAATATCAGGAGTTGAATTGTTCAGATCAACTGCAAATTCCACTGGGACTCCTCCGTGCAGTCTGACGTATGATGCATATGGCGGATAATACGGTCCTGGAAGCAAGACCTCGTCTCCCTCTTCCACTATAGACGATATGACCATGTCTAGTGCTTCGGACACTCCATTTGTTACAAGAATATCATCCATACCAACTCCGAGACCCTTGGTGTTTTCCTTTTTTGCTATCGCCTCTCTTAATTCAGGCAGGCCTTCGGATGCAGCATAGTAGTTGTTGCCGTTTTTGATTGACTTGATCATTGCGTCCTTTACGTTTTCTGGGGGCTGAAATCCAAACTGTACGGGATCACCAATGTTTAGGTATGTGATTTTTTTGCCCTGCTTTTCCACCAGACGCGCAGCAGACACGATATCTCGTATTGCATACTCCACACCAGCTACTTTTTTTGAGACCTTCAAATATCTAGACAGATATTTAGCCATGTTAAAGTCTTACCCCTTTGGACTCGTAGCACAGTCTGGACAGTGCGGGCGGCTTCGGACCGCCAGGTCGAGGGATCGAAGCCCTCCGAGCCCTCTCTTTTATCTTAAATATCGATTTGCAGAACACAGAATATGATGACATCACCATTCAGAATCGGTCTGATACTTGTAGTAATTGGAATTGTTGCAATTGTAATAATATTTGATGATAACCAAAAAGTGACAGCGGCAAGAACATTAGAATTGGAAGACACGTACAGTCTTAATCTGAATTTGAAGGATGGTGGAATTGGATATTACAAGATAACAGTTCCTAACTTTGATGGGCAGATGATTTTTGTCCAAATTGAGGACAATGTTGGAAATGTCATTTCTGAC
>DATIGB010000131.1:0-2271 GCA_035454985.1 Candidatus Nitrosotenuis sp. | reverse complement strand
AATTGTTGCCAAGATATTAGTCCAGTTTGGATTTCGTTGGAATTTTTGAACTTGTAGCGAATTGATATTTTATTTTCCATTTTTGAGGCCGTCTCTAATGGTATCGTTGATTACTCGTGAAAAACTCACACTGGCCCCGGTCTTTTCAATTTGTCTGGCTTGTTTGAGCCTCATCTTTCTGTCCAAATCATCATCAAGCATTATGGTTATTCTCTTGACCATCAGTAGTTCCCTCTTTTTTTCATAAATGATCTGTTTGAGAATTAAATATAACGACCACGTATACAATGTAATACAGGGAACGTAGTTGGGTGGTAGAAAAACAGAGGTTACTTCATTTAGACTAGAGTCTTCTATGCTGGAAGCGCTGCATAAAATTGCAGAAAGCGAAAAAATTTCGCTAAATGCACTTTCTTCCCAAATCTTTGATCAGTACCTGAACTGGAATTACACGGCAACCAAAGCAGGCTTCATACCGCTGCCAAAGAACATGCTGGTCCGAATATTTGACAAGCTGGACGACGGGGAGATAACTGAAATATCAGACTACGTGGCAGACGAGCAAATGAAATCCCTGATGCTTGTTACCAGAAAGGCATACACCGTCGAGGACTTTATGAAGGGGGTCGAATATTGGGCAAAGACGTCAAACTTTCACTCAAGCCATGTGGAAAAACAGGACGGCGTTCACCAGTACATCATACAGCACGACATGGGCAAAAGATGGTCGTTTTACTACAAGCGCCTCTTTGAGAGGGTGTTTGCGCAACTAGAGACAAAAGAATCGCACGTGGACACTACAGACAGCACCTTGGTCCTTACGCTGGCACACTCGTGATGTTACCAGCAAGATGCATACGCAAAAACCGGTACCCATGCATGTTTTTGATCAGAAAATTCTAAATTTAGCATCCAGTCGACATCTACCATGGACATCACTCAGGAAGAATTACTGTCAGGCATTGAGGCAAAGGATCCAATTTTAATTCTAGACATCAGGGCAAAGGATTCTTACATGCAGGGCCACATACCTGGGGCTGCAAACGCAGTATGCGACTCGATGCAACAAAAACAGGTCATAATGTCTAAACTGCCGCAAAACATGAAGATCATACTAATTGATGATGACGGCACCGCATCAAAAGAAAATGCGACGATGATGGCAAGATTCGGATTTGATGCGCACTACCTAAGGGGAGGAATGAAAAGCTGGAACAAGGAAACTGTAAAGAGCGTACAGGACACTACTGTTAGCGGCGACAGCCTGTGGAACTCGATAAAGCAAAACGAAAATGTTTTTTTGCTTGATGTCAGAGAGCCCCAAGAGTATTCGGAGTTTAGGATTCCGGGGGCGGTGAACATTCCGCTGTCAAGACTTTTCATGCCGGGGGCGCACTCTGAAATTCCAAAGGACAAGAAAATCATAACCATATGCTCGCACGGGAACCGCTCAATGGTTGCGACATTTGCCCTTGCGCAAAGAGGAATAGAGGCGACATCGCTTGTCGGCGGAATGGCGCTGTGGAACCAGGTGCTGAACGCGACCGTGCTCAGGGAGGAAGGTATTACAATAATCCAGGTGGAAAAAGTCGGAAAAGGCTGCCTGTCCCACATAGTAGGATCGGACGGCGAGGCAGTTGTGATTGACCCGACATACCCTGCGGCAAAATATGTCGAGTTTGCGCAAAAGGAGGGGCTCCGCATCTCCGGGGTGATTGACACGCACCAGCACGCAGACCACGTCTCTGCGGCAAGGGACCTGGCGCAAATCACAGGCGCAAAACTCTACTTTTCCAAATTAGAGGAATACAAGTTTGAAAGCGAAAAAGTCGAGGACGGAAAAACAATACCCTTTGGCTCAAAACAGCTGCGCGCAATCCATACACCGGGACACACTGCCGGAAGCATGTCGTATGTTCTTGACGACAAGTATGTTTTTAGCGGCGACATATTGTTTGTTGAGGGAATTGGAAGGCCAGACCTCAGAGACCAAGTTGAAGAGTATGCCACAGAACTTTACGATACGCTGCACGGCAAGCTTTTGAAGTTTTCTGACAATACCAAAATTTTCCCAACGCACCACGGCGAGGGCGTAAGGCCGGCTGAAGACGGCACATATCACACCACTGTCGGGATGGCAAAGAAACTGCCATTGCTTGATCTTGACAAATCCGAATTTGTTTCCAAGGTAGTAAGCATCACGACCCCAAGGCCGATGAACTATTCCATGATAATCAAGATAAACAAGGGAACGATTCCCATTTCCCCAAT
>DATIGB010000130.1:0-2367 GCA_035454985.1 Candidatus Nitrosotenuis sp. | reverse complement strand
TATGTTCAAGATTCCGTGAACGACAAAAAGTGCTATTACCCCAAACAGCACCAACAGTGATTTTGTCAACAGCGGCCTGTCGGTGATGAGAGATCCCTCGTCTTGACTCATCAGGACTGAAAGATTGTGCGGTTTTTCCCTGAATTCCTTTCTAAAAAATACCCTGAACAGAACCAATGCCACAATTATTGAAAGCCCAATTGTAGGTCCCATGTGAATCAGAAACGAGCTAAAGTCAATGTTGGCAGCAGAGCCTATCATTATGTTCGGAGGATCCCCAATAAGCGTGGCAGTTCCGCCTACGTTTGATATGAGTGTCTGGGCAAGTATAAAGGGAACAGGAGACCTGCCCAAAATCCTGAATATGGAAAAAGTGACTGGAGCCATAAGCAGAATCGTCGTGACATTGTCTATGAACATGGATGACACTGCAGTAAACACGCTCATCAGGACCAACAGCTTCCACATGCTTCCTTTGGCTGCTTTGCTCATCTTGATGCCCATGTACTGGAATATGCCAGTCTCTGCTAGTATTGCCACAATGATCATCATCCCGAGCAAAAGGCCTATTGTGTTAAAATCGATAGAATGAACGGCAAATTCAAAGCTCTCGTCAGCTGGAAAAAGCCCGGTGGTGATGCCTACTGTGATTGCGATGGTGGCTGCAACCAGCACAATTACGGTTCTGTGAGCAATCTCAAATGCAAGTATGATGTATACTGCAAGTAGAATTATCGACAAAAGACGCAAGGGGACGCTTGCATCAAATCCAATCATTTCTGGAATGATCCAGGCTAAAATGGCAAAGATTCCAAGAATCACAAGCCCTGTGGCCGTTTTTTTACTTAGCAGTGACTTGTTGTCGGAAGGCGGGGTCAATCAACTACCTTAAAAACGGTATTTGAAAAATCTTTTGTAGCGATCCGCCGTGAGTGCCCGGGTTTGACCCTCTACCGATTTGGTCTCATCCTAACCTGAAATTTCCTTATCGGAAGCACAATTTTGAAAATAATTCCAGCTTGTTTTAATGATAAAGTGACTCGCTACCTGCATGAAAACATACCTAATACTTGTAATGATGCTGGCCATGGCTGTATTCACAGTTGCCGACGCGCATGCCTTAATGGACCCTAAACAGTCAAAGGATCAGCCGAACTTTCATCCAAAAGTCACAAAGGAGAAAATCAACGGAAAGAACCTGGAGGTCGTGGAATTCCAATGCAAGCTAGCAAAATGATAACAAAACTCTGCAGCACAAACGTCTTTCTGCTGATTATAGCGCACATCGTATTGGGGTAGAAAAGCAATTATGATCTATTTTCCGTCAAATTGTTCTGAGAAATGCAGAATGTTGATTTAATAAAAAAGTTCTACGCCTCCTTTAAGGCAGAAGACAAGCAATATCTCCAGTTATGTGATGACCGAATCGAGTGGACCGTAATGGATGGCATGCCAAACGGCGGTACCCATGTGGGCAAAAAGGCAGTATTTGAGGAATATTTTCCAAATCTTTTTTCAGCTTTTGCCGAGTTTCATGCAATCACTGAAGAATTTCTGGGCGCGGGAGACAGAGTTGTTGTTTTCGGAAAATATCAGATAGTGGCAAAAAAATCAAAGAAGAAATTTGGATCGCCGTTTGCCCACGTGTATACAATCAAAAACGGAAAGATAGCCAAGTTTGTGCAATATGCAGACACTGCAAAAATTCAAAAAGCCATGAGAAGCTAGTGCTATCCGATTATTCTGGTATAGCTCAAGGCAGTCTGCTCAAAGCCAACACTTTCATAGAATCGATGGGCATTTTTTCTTTGATTTCCGGATTCCAGCCTTATTCTGAAGCATTTTTCCTTTTTAGCAGTTCTAACGCACGACTCCATGAGGAGCCTTCCTATCCCTGCGCCTCTTCTGTTCTCTGATACGACCATCTCTGGAATATACAATTCCAATTTGGTGCGATTTAGTCTTGGAAGCAGCATCATGCTTACAACGCCGACAACCTCTGAGTCTTGCTCGGCTATTATGATCTTCTTGCCCTTGCAGTCAAGATACTGGTAAACTAGTTTTCTAAATGCGGCATTTTCTGCGCCTGTTTTCGGCTTTGGCCTTTGTAGCTGGTATAGGAGGCTTAGGATTTTTTCGGCGTCTTTTTTGCCTGCCTTTCTAATTTTGACATTGTCCATGTATCGGGTTGTGATTCAGAGTATTAAACCAGTTTCCAACAACATGCGGTTTGGATGTCTGCGTCACATGTGTGCAGAATTATTGGGCGTCTTTTCTTTTCCTTTCTTTGGATCTCTGCTCCATTCTGGCCAGCCCTTCTGCAAATCTTTTTCTGTCGTCCTCGGTCTGAAGTAACAGTTTTGGAAC
>DATIGB010000129.1:0-10466 GCA_035454985.1 Candidatus Nitrosotenuis sp. | reverse complement strand
TTCTAAACACTTCGATTGGCTGATTGCCGGTGATCTTGACGACCTTGTTGTCCTTTATTATGAGAAAGGACGGTGTTGCGTCAATGTTGATTTTCTGCCCCAAGTTATACGTGTCTAGGACCGCTTGTTTGTACTTTGAGGAGTCAAGACATGATTTTAGCTGATCAACGTTTAACCCTACATTCTGTGCAAACTTGCTTAGAGAATCCGTGCTTACCCAGCCGGTGTTTTCGCCGTTCCAGTTTTTGTATACCTCGTCATGGTACTCCCAAAACTTTCCTTGGTCTTTTGCGCAGTGAGATGCCTCTGCCGCAAGAACAGATGCCGGTCCGTTTAGCGGAAAGTCCCTGAAAACAAGATTTGCCTTGCCTGTTTTGAGGTATTCGTCCTTGATTACCCCGAGGCTTGAATCATGAAACAGGTGGCAATATGTGCACTGGTAATCGCCCCACTCAACTATTGTAATTGGGGCTGACGGGTTTCCTTCGTATGGGGAACCGTTTTCAATTAACTGCTGCAGCGTGAAGGTTTCTTCTTTTGGTTGATGGTTGCTGTTTCCAAAATAAGTTACTGCAAATATTCCGCCGACAATGCCGATTATTATTGGAACTGCAAGTACGTAATATTTTGCCACAGACTAACACCAAAAATACGCTTCAAATAGTTTACTGTGTCATGGTTTGCCGTGTGCGGCAAGTGTCCACAGCGCGGAATTTTTTGCCGCAATTTCCGCAACAAAAGGATCATTGGCAGACGCAATTATCACCATGTCGCCGTTTTTTGGTCTCATTTTGGTCAGCAACACGTTCTTGGTTTTCTGATCACCTAAAAGACAATCTGCGTTCTCATTTGGGAAGACGAACCTGCCTTCCTTGTAAAGAAGAGTAGTGGCTCCCGAGGCGCCGTACAGTATTGTATAATCACGCTGCTCCACTCCTGTTTTTATCGCAAATGAATAGTTTTTTAGAATCACTGCGTGGTTGAATCGCCCCTGCGCGATTTGACATTTCTTAATGTCGCATTCCGCAAAAATTATCTCTAGAATGTTTTTTATGAAATTTTTCCCCCTCGTTGTAAGAAAGGTTCCTGACTTTGTCGAATCAACCATGAGCTCTTCCTTTAGGTGTGCGATCATTGTCTTGACTGCCCCCTCTCCCATGTGAAGGCTCTGGCAAAAACCCGATCTGCTCACATAATTATTCTCATGTAGCATCTGCAGTGCCTTAAACACATGAGGCACTGAAAATGTCAGGACCTTGCTTGATCCCTTTCTTGACACTATGTTCTGTAACGTTCTGACCTGCTGTCTGGTATTCATTTGGTTAAATATTGGACGGTTTGTCCAAGAATTTAAATACATTCAACTGGGCTCAACGTTATGTCACTTTCAAAAGAGATCACAATCTCAAAATCGAGTGTTCCAAAGGTTGCACTGCTAGTATTGGCTACAATTTTTGCATTTGGAATGTTCGAGGTAGGCTTTGATCAAGGACAGTTATTCAGCATCGTCTTTGGTGAACAGGCATACTCAGACATGTACATACATGAACTAACCCATGACATGAGACATGCAGCGGGATTTCCCTGCCACTAGTGACTAGTCATGAGGACGTCTCTTTTTATTGGAATTATTTTGCTAGCTGGATGCTCAGCTGGAGTGATTCACGGCTTGGTAAATCTGGCACTAGTTGAGCCATACCTTGACAGAGCCATTGGAATTGAGAACCAGCACATGTTTGCATCTGGTGAGGCAAAGGACACTCCGCAGTTTTGGGCCGAATACTACTCATACAGGGCGTGGCAAAAAGGCGGGCAGCTGCTGGCTGGCGCAATTCTGGGCACCTCTGTTGGTGCACTGTACGGAATTGTTTTTGGGTACACAAGAAACATCCTTCCAGGGAATAATTTTGCCAAAAAGGCGCTAGTGCTTGCAGCAATAATGTGGATTACGTTGTATTTGATACCGTTTGCAAAGTATCCGGCAAACCCTCCAACTGTCGGCGACCCAGAAACGATCGTTTTGCGACAGACACTCTATGTGTCATTTATTGCGCTGTCTGGATTGGGGGCGCTTGGGTTTTATCAGATTTACAAAAGGCTCAAGAGCAGAAAGTTCATTGCTTTTTTGGGTTATGCAGGATTCATCGCAGCTGCGTTTGTTGTGATGCCTCAAAACCCGGATGCGGTGACTGCCCCAACTGATTTGCTAAATTGGTTTAGAGCAACATCGATAGTCGGAGTGTCTGCATTCTGGCTGTCAGTCGCCCTGATTCTTGGCGTGCTGTGGCAAAAACTACAGCCCGACAAAGTAGAACAGTCAAAGCTCCAGTAATCTGTACTGTTCTGTGGTCGGCTCAAGAGATTTCAATACAAAACGTTCTCATTTTATAGAATGAGAAGAATAACATTTTATTTAAATAACAATACAAAGTAGAACAATAATCTTGGTTCGCAAATTCACGCTTCCCCAGCTGAAGAAATATGATGTGACGCAAAAAGTAATTGAGGCACTGGCCGATGCCGAGTCAAGAACCATTCTGTTTTCACTAATCAAACAAGGCCGAACCGCAGCCGAAGTCTCCGAAAAATACAAAATTCCTCTAAGCTCCGTCTACAAAAAACTATCAGACCTTGAGAATTTAACATTGATACGAGTAGAGCGATGGATGATTTCCGACAAGGGAAGAAAATTCAAAGTATATCGAAGCAGAATAAGCAAGGCAGACATCAGCATTAAAAAACCGGAACCGACCCTGGTCTTGGCACCAAATTAATCAAATGATGCACATGAAAAAAAACATTGTTTTTCAGCTCAGCCAATATGATGTAACTCAGCAAATCATAGAAGTGCTGACCAATATGTACTCACGATCCGTTCTGTTCTCAATTACGACAAAAGCAAAAGACGCGCAAAAAATTGCAGACGAGCAGAAAATGTCAATCTCAACTGTCTACAAAATTCTGTCAAATCTCGAAGTGCTTGCGCTCGTATATGTCGACAAGTTTGAAATATCTGCGGCTGGAAAAAAAATCAAATACTACAAAAGCCGAATTAAAAAAGCAGAAATCATAGTTGGCGGAACAATTCCTACGCTGAACTTGCAATCAAACTAGTCTTCCAATAAATTTCTCGTTCTATGTTTTTAGAACATATCCCTGCTTTAAATACAGTTAGCTAGTCCTAACCAGACAATGAGCCACCTGCAAACTCTGCTGTCAGTTTTTGCATTGCTTGTTATCTTGTACTTGCCTGCTAGTCCGACATCTTTTGGACAGGCTGCGGATTATTCTGAGACACAATCTGTAAGCGAAATAGTGCAGACCGGACTGAGTCTTGAAAAGACAAGCCTTGGAAGCAATGATTATGAGCAGGCGCTAAAATACTCAAAATTTACAACTGACTTTTACGGCCAGCAGGTCGGCCTGCTTAGGGGTGCAAATGTTGAGCATGCAGACGATCTACACTTGGTGCTTTTGGACATACATTCCAAAATAGAAAACAGGGCAGAACAAAGCGAGATACTTGCGGACATTTCTGCAGCCGAACAATATCTTGACAAATTCCCAAAATCACAAAACGTGCCGTTTGTGGTGTCTGATTTGCTTGCAACGGTGGATGATACCTATCAGGTTGCAATTTCGAAGAACGATGATGAGCATTTTGCCATAGCGACATCGCTTGCAGAACGGGCCACTCGTCTGTTTGACTCTGATCTCTCGTTTGACCAAAGGCAGAAAGAAGAACTGCAATCATTTTTTTCCGAGCTAAAGCCCCAGATTGCTCAAAAACAAGACTTTGTCTCTGTTGGAAAACTCATCACAACCATGCAACGTGATCTAACCGGATCCGATTCCAGACCGTCTGATCATGACGACTTGTATGGTGCGATAAGGCAGAATTATGAGCAGGCCTTGTCTGAGATCAAGGCAGGCAACTATGCAAAAGCAGAAGAGCGTGTTATTGCGGCATACCTTGACAATTTTGAGTATCTTGAGGGAGATATTGGCAAAGCAGATCAAAACCTTCTGCACAAAATGGAGCTGAACATGAGAGAAAAAGTGCGCACAATGATTCAAGAAAAAAAGTCATATGAGGAGATACAGTCATTTATCAAAGACCCAATACTGTCTGATCTTGACAGTGCGCAAAGCCTTACCTCAAAATCCGCTCACAGTTCTCAGACGGCAGAAAGTGAACCAAGAAAAGCAGTGCAGGCAATGGGCTCTGCCACCGAAGACCAAAAATCCGGCGTAAGAAACCAAATCGATGTAATTCGGACTACGCTGCAAATCATGCTAAATCAATACAAAGAGGGCAATGTGCAGGCCGCATTCATTTCCGCAAGAACTGCGTATCTTGACAGCTACGAACACGTGGAAATTCCACTGCGTACAATTGATCCTGACTTTACCTTGCAGGTCGAACTCCAGTTTGCCGAGCTTAGAAGTTTGATAAGCCAGAAAGCGGATTATGGCAAAATCGAACAGGCTGCAATTGCGGTAAAGCGAAGCCTCGATGAGTCTGAAAGACTGGTTACCGGGACTGGTCAGCTCGCGCCGACAATCGCGTTTACGTCATCGTTTGCAGTAATTTTCCGGGAAGGGCTTGAATCCGTTCTGATACTTGGCGCCATTCTTACATATCTTGAAGCGTCGCGCAATACGAAATTCAAACCGTTTGTGTTTTATGGAATACTCATCGCAATTGGCGCAACCGCAGTAACGTGGCTTGCTGCATCATACTTTATCACGATATCTGGTGCAAGCAGGGACCTAATCGAGGCAGTAGCCGCACTGTCCGCAACCGCAGTTTTGTTCTATGTGAGTTTTTGGATACTAAACAAAATAGAACACAAAAAATGGATGGAGTTTGTCAAGGCAAAAGTTTGGCAGGCCTCAACCACTGGCGGAACAATTGTGTTTGTACTGCTTTCATTTTTCACAGTGTATCGAGAAGGGTTTGAAACCGTGCTGTTCTATGAGGCAATGTTTGGATTTGCAAAATACATGGAATTGTATGTCGGTCTTGGATTTGTTTTCGGAATAGCCAGCCTTCTTGGAGTGTATTTTGTGACAAGAAAGCTTGGAAAAAGACTGCCGCTCAAGATGCTCTTTGGCCTTACAATGGGAGTTGGCGCGTACCTATCGATTGCATTTTTGGGCAACGCCGTAAGGGAACTGCAGACGCTGGATATTTTGCCGTTCACAAGCCTTCTTGGAATCGTACCAAGGCTTGACATCAACATGGCAAAAATGACTGGAATTTATCCTACCCTTGAGACAATAATTGCACAAGTCATTATGCTTGGAATATATCTCGCTGCCGCCTCATACGTACTTGTTTTGAAGCCTAAAAGGGAAGAGAAAATAGCAACGATGCGCAAATCAAGAAGGGAAATTGATGAATTCGAGACGCATTAGAATCGGAATCGATGTAGGCGGCACATTCACAAAAGCAATTGCAATAGACATCAAGACCGGGCAGATTATTGGCAAATCGACTACTCCTACCACACACAAGGCGCAAAAGGGAGTCTCAGAAGGAATCGTCACTGCCCTGTCCAATCTGGTAACTGAATCAAAAATAGAACTATCCGAAATCGAATTAATTGCGCACAGCACAACTCAGGCAATCAACGCACTGCTTGAATCCGACACTAGCAAAGTCGGGATAATCGCAATGGGCGTTGCTCCAGAAAAAGGAGACGTCATCAAGAGAACCAACCTTCAGGACGCGACATTCAATTCTGATCAAAGCCTCAAGACTGAGCATGTCTTTCTTGACACATCACATCTGATTTCGGAAAAAGAAGTGCACCAGGCAATCAATTACCTAAAAAACAAGGGGGCAAAAGTAATTGTTGCAACAGAAGCATTTGGAGTTGACGATCCGTCAAATGAAATGTTTGTTATGAAAAACGCAATGCAGAACGACATCCCATCCACTGCATCGCATGAGATTTCAGGCATTTATGGTCTTGAAATCAGGACGCTGACTGCGGCAATTAACGCAAGTGTCCTTCCAAAAACATTTGAGGTCGCAAATTTTGTCGAAGAAGCAATCCGAAACGCAGGAGTGCGAGCGCCGCTCATGATAATGAAGGGAGACGGAGGAGTCACAAACATGGATACGTTTAGAACAAAACCAATCCTGACAATTCTTTCGGGGCCGGCTGCAAGCGTTGCAGGCGCTCTGCTGTACCTAAAGGTAACAAACGGAATATTTGTCGAGGTCGGCGGGACCAGCACCAACATTTGCATAATAAAAAATGGCAAACCGGAGATTCGCTATGTCACAATAAAGGACCACCCAACATGCATTCGCTCTATGGATGTTCGCATTTTGGGAGTGGCTGGAGGCAGCATGATAAAGACAAAGGACGGAAGAGTGTGGAAGGTTGGCCCGCGAAGCGCCCACATTGCAGGCTTGAGGTATGCCTGTTTTGCAGACCCAGACGTCTTAAAGAAGGGAAAAATCATCACAGTCAGACCAAAGGAAAATGATGTGGAGCCATATGTTGCAATCCAATGTGACACTGAAACATTTGCAATCACAAACACCTGTGCCGCAAACGCACTTGGCATGATAGAAAAAGACGACTATGCATTTGCAAACCAGACTTCTGCAAAAATTGCAATGGAGCTGCTTGGACGTGAGCTCAAAGTAACTGGTATGGAGGCTGCAATGTCCGTAATCCAGACTGCGTCATTTGAGATAACAAAGGCAGTTTCAAAAATCATGAAGGAGTTCAAGATGGAAAAGGCCAAAACCCAGATAATTGGAGGGGGAGGCGGAGCATCCGTGCTAGTTCCCTTTGTGGCAAAGCAGCTTGGGGTTCCATACAAAAAGGCAGAACATGCCGAGGTGATATCGTCAATTGGCGTCGCATCGTCAATGATTCAAGAAGAAATTGAGCACACCATATCAAACCCTACGCCTGAGCAAATATCTGAAATGCACAAAAAAATCCAAGCAATCATGATTGACAGGGGGGCGGTGCCGGAGTCAATTCTGATAAACAGCGAGTACATTCCAGAAAAATCGCTGCTTCGGGTGTCTGCGACAGGAAACGTTGAACTAGACAGCACAGAAAACGCAAAGAACATCTTTACTCTTGACGAGGCGCTTACCAGGGCAAGCGAAATGATGGAAATCGGCAAAGATCTTGTGGAGTTGAGCTTTGAGACTGACCATTACTTTGTGTTTACTGGGCACGTCTCAGAAAAAAAACTGTTCTCCAAGAAAAACAGGCACCATGTCTTGGTATTGGACCGATTTGGGCGAATGAAGCTGTCGCATCGAAACGCCAGAATATTTCAGGGCGGAAAAATATCTGTCCTTGAGGAACTCGATGACTTTTTGGAATCAAGAAACAACGACATTGCCCCGCAGGTGTATCTTTTGAACAATCTAAAACTGATGGACTTTTCAAGCCTCACGTCTGTGTCCCACATTTTAAACGCAGTGCAGCAAGAGCTTGGCAGTTCTGAAAAAGCGGCAGTCATTGTAGAAATAAAATGATTACATCCAGATTGTTTTTGGATAAAATAGCTTAGTCAAAATCGGCACCCATGACTGAGACGTGCAACACGACTAGTGCTATTAGCAGTATTGACAGAACAACTTGTCCGTGAACCAGGCGGCCAAAAAACTTTGAATTTCTGTCAGATGCAACCTTGAGCACCAACCCGCTGACCATTGAAACTGTCATGACTATTGCCAGTGAGAGCGAAATCGAGTCAAGCCCTCTGAGAAGCAACAGCCCATGCGACATGCCTGCAAAAAAACCAACCGAGTTTAGCATGATGTGAAAATTCAGCATTGGCTTGTACATGGCAAACATCGTCCTTGGCATCTCGCTTCCCATGCCTATCTTAAGCAGCGGGAGTTTTTTTACAGCATTAAACACCATGAACAAAACGTTTGCAACGGTTCCGGCACCGATGGCAACCCATCCAAGTGCCTGTGCAGATCCGTAATTGTCGTCATCGGCATACGCAGCGGCAGGCACAAGCAGCAGCACGAGCAGGATTAGATGTGGTCGTAAAATATTAGAAAAAAGGGTCATGGGGCTACACCAGTTTTTTTGCTGTAGCCTTTCTTCTTGCTTTGTGTACTGTTATTGCCGAAACTACGCCAACACCTGCGATTGTAGCTAATGTAACGTACAGAACCAGGTTTGAAACATTCGAGTTAACCGCAGAGCCTTCGTGCTCTCCGCTCTCCCTTTCTCCTGCTTCGGAGCGTTCGCTTCCCTCGTTTTCTGATTCTGCCATTGCCAATGCGGGTGCAATCAGCGTAAGCGCAACAAGTGCAATCAGTACGTATGACGATTTATTCATCGATGATAGTACGCAGGTTGGGAATAAAATCAAACCGACCATTTTCAATCATGAGAATGGTTGGCAAAAAACAAGTTTTTCATAATCGTTTTTTACCAGTGTTCTTCCAATTTCCTGATTTACTAACTGGGCCGTAAAACAATTTAAGAATGCCTCGACAACTGATGAATGTTGAAAGGTTATGTTTTTGTTGTTTCGCTTGCTGTGATTCTGGCAACGATCCCATCTTCCTTTGCAGACGCTGGAAAATACGATCTTAAAGTGGACGAAAAGACATTCAGCCTGCCATACACTTTGAATGGAACGCTGATCTCAATGGGTATAGACAAGGAGGCAAAATCGCTGCTCATAGGAATCACAAATGTTGGCGAGTCGACTTTTGAGGTTTCGTTTCCATCGGAATTACTCAGTGCCGAAAATGACGAGTTTGTGGTGCTGCTTGATGGAATTGAGGCAGAATACGCCATAACGCATGCCGACAACATGGCAAAACTCTCGCTTGCGGTTCCAGCGGCAACTGAAGAAATCGAAGTAATCGGGAGCAGCGTAATTCCCGAGTTTCCGTTTGGAGCACTAGTAACGATGGGAATTGTCTCAGTTATGGTGCTGGTGTTCTCTAGGACGAATTTGATGCGTCCTAGGTGGTGATTTTATCTAATTTTTTCTGCTTTGCTGCTGCTTTTACCTCTCTTGCAATTCTTCTGCCCATGCTCATCGGGACATCGTACAGCAGGGTGGAATATGGCGAACCGTCCATGTAGATGTTTGTTCCAGCAACTATGCGTGCTGAAAACTCAAACGTCCAGAACTTGCCGTCCTGGTCATACACGCCCTCTATGCAGAACGGGCCGTTCATCCCTGGCTTGACGAGCCTTTTTGATGCACTGACAAACCTTTCGCCCATGCCATATACTGCGTCAAGCAGTGATTCTCGTAAAACCATCGGACTGTTTCCTATTACGTTAAACGAAGAAATGTAATCCATGCCCATCTGCTGATCTGAGGGGATTCTTGCGAGTCCCTCGATGTCGGACTCGTGTCTTTTGTCGACTCCAAAAAACTCCAACTCTTCCTTTAGCGGAGAGTAGAAAAACTGCAAGTATGCCAGAACGCCCATTACATATTCCTGCAGGTACAGGTCCTTGTCTCCCTTGATGAGCCCCGTCTTGATTAGGCGGTCTCTTTTTTTGACATAATCTTTTTCGCTAGAGGTTAGAAAATATCCCTTGCCGCCTGCGGCACCGTGCCGTTTAGCTATGGTGAGACGTTTGATGTTCTTTGGGTTTGGGATGGATTTTGGAACGTCAAGCTTTGCCTCAAGCATGAGTTTTTCTTTGAGGTTTCTGTCAGACTCCCATCTTAGGATCCACTTGTTGCCAAACACCGGGGTCTTGATTGATTCGATTTGCTCTGTGCTCATTTGCGCAATCAGCGTTCCATGCGGAATCAGAACCGCGTTGTTTTTTTCCAAAACTTTTGAGCACTTGGAACCAAGAACATCCAGAAACGAGTCGACAAGAATCAGCTCGTCAATAAAGCCAAATCTGCGATACAGGCTTTCGCGTTTTTTTTCGCAGACAAGAAGTGTCTTGAGGCCCTCATCCTTTGCCCCCTTTAGAACCTGTAGAGCACAATGGGAGCCAAGGGTTGCAATCGCAGTCATCTTTTGATTTTTGTTACTCCGGAGGGTTTATGAAAGTTCCACTTTGGGCCTTGGAGACAAATTCGAAAATATCGTCGATCAGGTCAATTGATATCTGTTTTTTGAGATCCTCTGGAACAGACTTTAGGACAAAATCAATCAGGGACATGTTTTTTGGCAACATGTCGGGGTTTTTTGTATATATAGAATACACGGAAATTGCGTTTGATATTGCGACTATTGCCTTTTCTCTGTCTGTGAGTGCCACGATTCTGTATGGTGTCAGTATAATTTGTAGTGTTATTTTCTATACGCTCGAATTATTCTCTCTATTATGAGGCCTGCCACTACAACCCCAAGCGTGATGATTATGGAGAGGTAGATGTCAGTAGAAGGCTCACCAGTAGATGGCTGGTACATTTGGATTCCTGCGTTCTGTGCTGCTTGTGGCGCCTCAGGTGTTGATTCCAAGGCACGCTGC
>DATIGB010000128.1:0-3173 GCA_035454985.1 Candidatus Nitrosotenuis sp. | reverse complement strand
TTCACAGGCGAAATAACTGCTCCACCGGAATATCCTATGGAGCATGCGCAGAGGGGAGGGCACATACCTGGTGCAAATAACATTCCTTGGGCTACTGCGATAAATGACGCTGACGGCACATTCAAGACAGTTGATGATCTAAAACAAAACTATGTGCCAAAGGGTGTAACGCCGGACAAAGACGTAATCTGCTATTGCAGAATAGGAGAAAGGTCATCTCACTCGTGGTTCGTCCTCAAATACCTGCTTGGCTATCCGCAGGTCAGAAACTATGATGGTTCTTGGACAGAGTGGGGCAACATGATTGGAAACCCGGTAGAAAAATAAATTGAGTCAGGAACTGCCCATTCTAAAAAAAGGCGCATTTTATCTCATTAAAGAGGCTCCCGATTCCCTTATACTGGAAGACAGGACAAAAAGGGGCCTGACCGTAAGGGAGCAGTCCGTTGATGAAAATCTCCAAGTTTCTGCAGACAAGGGAATGATCCACGACATGGACGGAATCGGCCACTGGGTTCCAATAAGGTGGTATTTTCCCAAGAATGACTATGATCTGCAAAAGGTGCTCATACCTGCCGAAAAAATGGAAAAAAAATACACCGAAATGCGCGAGCTGACGTGTCCTGACGATTCCGAATAGATAAGATTTTTAAACGAATTTGAATCAGTAGTAGTGATGTCGCTTTTACTAAAAGATCGAGTTTACACAATGGAATCGCCAACTGCAAAGAGAGGCGTCTATCCGTTACACGGCTACAAGCTAGGGTTGTACCGCTTACCAATTAAGCTGGAAGATCCTCTGGAGATGAAGTCGATCATGGACGGTCTCAAAAAGACATTTGCCATGGATACGTTTGCAGACAGGATTTTTGTAACATACAGCTGGACTGAGGAAAACATGTCAGATCCGGAAGCAAAGGGATACCAAAAAGCAGACTTTAACATTACCGTTGAAATTGTTACCGGCGAAGTCGTGGACATCATTTATCAGGTATTTCCAATTGAAAAGTTCGGCGACCCGCAATGGGTGACTGATTATCGCAAGAAGGCTGACTATTATGCAAAGATGATAATTGATACAATTCTCAGAAACACGATTCTTGCAGACAAGATGGTGGAATATTTTGTCAAGACCGACAAACTAGACCAGGATGCCGCAATACTCAAACTTGAGGAAATAACCCCGCTGGCAAAAATTGTGCCTGACGCAAAACCAAAACCAAAGGCAGAGGAGCCGCTCGAAGCAGCATCGCAGGTCGTTATTGGGGATGCATACGATGGCGCAAAGCCTGGACCAATAGATGTGGAATACAAATCGCACATGCCTCCGACCATACCTTACACTGTTGCATCAAACAAACACGTGATCAAGACCTGGGGCAGAAAGGGCACGGAAAATAGCAGACTGGGAGTCTGGGGAGAGTACGTGGCAGTTGACTATGATATTTGCGTTGCAGACGGTGCATGCATTGACGCGTGCCCGGTTAATGTCTACGAGTGGTTTGACACTCCTGGCCATCCGGCGTCTGACAAAAAGCCGCTCATGGCACGAGAACCGGACTGCATATTTTGCTTGGCATGCGAGGGCGTGTGCCCGCCGCAGGCAATAAAGATCTTCCAAAGGAAGTAGCAATAACACAATACAGAAATTCCCCATCCTTTACCTCATGAGTGATGGTAGCAAACCCGTTTACTCTGTTTGTTTTTGACATATTCATATTCTCTGCCATTTTGCTCACCGCGTATTCGTTTAATTTCTATTATCTGGCGTTTTTGTCATTTAGACGAAAGGACAAGAATCCGATAGCGCAACTTGGGACTCCGTCAATCACAATCCAACTTCCAATCTACAATGAAAAATACGTGGCAACGAGGCTTGTGGATGCCGTTTGCGCATTGGATTATCCAAAAGACAAAATGAAGATAATGGTGCTCGATGACTCTGATGACGACACAACAGATCTTTTGGGAGATCTGGTGGGCGAATACAAGAAAAAAGGCTATGATATTCTGCACATCCGGCGGGGAACAAGAAAGGGGTACAAGGCTGGCGCCCTCAAATATGCGATGAAGATGACTGACACTGAATATGTTGCAATATTTGATGCTGACTTTATACCGCCATCCTGGTTCCTGCAGAGGGCCATACCGTATTTTGCAAAGCACAACATCGGTCTAGTTCAGTGTAGGTGGGGACACGTAAACGAAAATTATTCTGCAATGACGCAGGCCCAAGCGATAAGCATTGACTTTCACTTTTTGATAGAACAAAAAGCAAAGAGCAACTCAAATCTTTACATGAACTTTAACGGAACTGCCGGAATCTGGAAACGAGAATGCATTGAGGATGCAGGAGGCTGGCACACATCAACACTTGTAGAGGATCTTGACCTGAGCTACAGGGCGCAGATGAAGGGATGGAAATGCATTTTCATTTCGGACATAGTGGTTGATGCAGAGCTGCCGGTTCAGATGAATGCTGCAAAAAGACAGCAGTTTAGGTGGGCAAAAGGAGCAATCCAGTGCGCAATCAAACTACTTGGAGACATTTTGATAAAAAGAAAAATACCTCTTGAGACAAAGCTTCAGGCGTTTGTGCAGCTGACAAGGCATATTGCATACCCGCTTTTGCTGATACAGTTTCTTGCCCTGCCGATTCTCTTGGCATCCGAAATTAATCTTCACATAGTGAGACTTATTCCGGGAGTTACACTTGCGACATACCTTGCGATGGGGCCAGGTGCATATCTTTTGGTAATATACAATGTGTGGGGCAAAAACTGGAGGCATAAGGCAAAGATTCTTCCATTTTTGCTGATTTACTCTGCTGGAATGGCGGTAAACAACACCGTTGCAGTCTTTGACGGACTCTTTGGCAAAAAGAACGAGTTCCTCAGGACTCCAAAATATGGAATCATAAAAAACACCGATGACTGGCGTGACAAGGCATACAACCTCCCATTCACAAAAACGACCCTTTTGGAGCTGTTTTTTGGAATTTATGGTATCATGGGAATGCTTACTGCGATTTTTTCAAAAAACCCTGTCTTTGCGCCAATTATAGCAATACCGACAATCGGATTCTTCTATATTGCATACGTAAGCCTCTCGCACTCGAAATTTAAAAGAAATAAATTCAGTAGGCAAAAATCAAAGACGGAAAGGATGGCAGA
>DATIGB010000127.1:0-8842 GCA_035454985.1 Candidatus Nitrosotenuis sp. | reverse complement strand
GGATGATTGCAGTAGCGGTAAACTGCGCACAAAGGGCAAAGTCGTGTCTTTTGTAGTCGCTATCGCCGTTCTTGTTTTGCTGTTTTCTCCATATCCAGGTGTCAGCGCATTAACGATTAATTTTTCTGCCATCACAAACATCTCGCTTCCAATTCAACAAGACGGCCCATCAATCGAATTGTCTGCAAACCTCATACTGCTGTCTGATCAAACTCTTCAAATTGATCATCTGGAAGTAATTGTTGATGGGGATCAGACGCATCCTCTTATCTACGACGAAGATGGTGTCTTCTTGGGCAGTGATCTTCCAAAAGTGCTAGTCGCTAAAGGTACCCCGTTTCCTACTAAGGGAGAAATTACTATTGGCGACGGTTATGGTTACGGGACTGGCGTCTCAGTCGAAGGATATCTTGGACCCAACACCCTGCCATATGTCTTAGAAGCACTGCCGTCGCAGTACGCAACTGGAACGCACACATTACAGTTTGTGGCAGTGGACAAGGATACTCATAAAATCCCGTCATCTGAGATTGAGTTTACAATAATCCAAGCCCCAGCCCCAACACAAGTGACGCTGTCGTCTTTACTGAATCCCTCCAACTCCGGTCAGCCAGTCACACTTTCATCTGCGGTGACTGGCGCATCTCCGACAGGAACTGTGGTGTTCCTTGATGGCAGTAGCACGCTTGGCACAGGTGTGCTAGATGGCACCGGCATTGCAACACTTGTTATCCCATCGTTATCTGTCGGCTCTCATACAATCACTGCGGTGTATTCTGGCGACTCTACCAATCTGGGCAGTACATCCAATCAAATAATACAGATAATTGCCCAAATTCCACTTGATACCGTATTCCCTGAGTCTTACAACCAGTTTGATCCTGTATCAAAAGACGTCAAAGTGTATGGCACGGACAACATTGATGGCAACCTGGGATCAATTGCACCAGCCTCGGTAACAAAAACAAAGTGGCACACTAAATACGATGATGAGAATGGCCGTCAATACGATGACGATGATGACGATGAGCACGATGGCCAAAATGATAAGAAACGTGGGCACACTCGAGCCACAAACGCCGAACTTAGAACCTACGTCATAACGGATCATGCCGGCAACTCGCTTACGCTGACTGAAGTTGTCAAGCACAAGGGAAACCAAATCAAGGTCAAAGTCACAAGTATCCGCTATGGAGATAACCCCGCAATTACGCCAAAACTGGCTACCAAGTCTTTTGAATGGTCGCTTAACAAAAACGGCTCGATAAAAGAACTGGAACAAAAAATGACGGTGGGACAGGGCAAGACAAAGCAAGATGTGGAGGCAAAATACGATTCCAAGAAGAATCAGACTAAAATAAAATCCGAAAAACCAAGATCAGAGAGAACGGAATCTGGGATGGTTCTACTGCAAATGCACACTGACAACGGCAACCTTGTGATAAAAGACACAAGTTAGGCTTGCCGCGGTCTTGAACACGAAGATCAGCCAGACGGGTACCGCAGAACTTTTTCCCTTAATCATATATTAAGGGGAGTGAAATAGTGCCAATAATGCTTAGTACCCAAAACAAAACCTGGCTTAAGATGTGGCAGCAAAACTCGCCAGAAATCCGAGAAAAAGCCGTCACGTGGAGAAAACAGGCCGCGTTTACAAGACTTGAGAGGCCAAGCCGAATCCAGAGGGCAAGAAGCTTGGGTTACAAGGCAAAACAAGGCATAGTTGTGATTAGAACGCGTGTCGGAACCGGCGGAATGAGGCGAAAAAGGCCTGTTGCCGGAAGACGACAAAAGCACTTGGGTGTCACAAGAATAAAGGCTGACGTTAACATGAAGCAGGTGGCAGAAAACAGAACTGTGCAAAAATACAAGAATCTAAAACTACTTGGCTCGTACTTTTTGTACAAGGACGGGTTTCATTACTGGTTTGAGGTAATCCTAGCTGATCCGTCACATCCAAGAATATCAAAGGATAAAGAGCTACGAAAAAGAGTAATTCCAGCTTAAATTGAAATTTATTCTAATTCTGTTTTTATCGACGGCGATAGTGGTTCCGGCATTTGCGATACCTCTGTCTGACAGGACAGGACTCAAAACCAATTTTGACGTTGATGTGGGAAACAGCACATACGTGATTGAGACTGTTGCAAACTTTGACATCCAAGACGTGCAGTTCTATAATGATACGCTGGTGTTTCAGATCTCAAGCGGATTGCAAAACAACCTAGTGGAATTGCAAATTCCTCAAAACATAACTGCGGGCACACTTCACTTGTTTTTGGACAAGCATGAAGTGTCCTCCAAGATACTGTCCAGCCCTAAAATCTCTTTTGTGACACTGGAGTTCGAGGGAAACGGAACACATGTGCTGGAAATAAAAAGTGACTTTACCACAAAGCCGCAAGCTCCACAAGTTGCTCCAAACGAGCCAGTAAATCCAGTTGCAATATTCCTAATCGTTGCAATTGGTGCCATCGCTGCAGGCGCTGGCATGATGTACAAGAAAAGAAAGACTATTCGTTAAGAAGGCTCTGAATCATATGATCCATGTGGCCTGTCTGCCCAAAGGAGACGTCGCGCAAAATTCCCTTTCTATCAATCAATATGGTTGATGGCGTGCCGCGTAGCGAATAGGTATCAAACGTGTGCGCCGAGTACTCCTTTGATTTGAAATATTCTTTGACTCGCTGCATTATTTGGGCTTTGTAGTCTTCTGGCTGCGAATCAAAGTCTGGCAGCTGGCTTTTTATGAAATCTGTCATCTTTTCGTTGCTTACATTTCCAGTCTCTTTTGTTAGCAGATCCATCCCAAGCGGAAATGGAATTTTGTACGGTATCTTGCTTCCGTCAACAAGCTTGCCATACTGGGCAAGTGCCTTTTTTGTCTCGCCTATTGTCTCACCTGTCTTTGCCAAAAGTTCCAGGTTCTCTACAGTGTTTTTGTCAAAATCCTCAAACGCCGTGGCAAGGCCAAGAACAGTCACTCCATCAGAGTGGTATTTTTGATAAATGTTGATTGCCTCCGGTATTCCGTACAGAAAGCACCCTGGGCAGTTCACCTGGAATACTTCGACTAGCACAATGTGATCCTTTTCCTGATCAATATTGGTGGGCATTCCCTGCACCCATTTTGAGACGCCTAGGTTCGGCGCCTTTTGGCCTATCTGCGCTATCAACAGATGCAGATCAATCTGATCATTTTAAAAATATACCGACCGCGCACTGTTGTCTGGCCATTCAAGAAAACCGCCTGATTCTTATCGTGCCATGAAGAAAAGGGACTGTCAGGCGATGAAGAAGAGTTAGAGACATGAAAAAATATGATTGTAATTCAGTGACTCTGAGTCCTGACATTTGTTTAAAGAACAAGCAGGAGCCAATTTGGATGTAATTTGGAAATATGGTTTTAATCTGTTGAGTGAAATCCACTCTATGAACAAAAAGATACTAATCGGAATCGTTTTGGCTGCCATGATCCCAGCAGTTGTTTATGCCGCGTCGCCTCTTTTCTTCAATAATACCATTGATGAGGGGATACCGTTAGTCAAAACCGGCTCTTCAGAAAACCAGAATGCGAAAACCAATGCCCAAATTACAACAATGTCTGGAATGTTTGTGGGGGTCGGTGACGGGATTCACAATGCGCAGGGAACAGCCAAGATACTCTTGCTTGACGATGCCACATTCCTAAGGCTGGAGGATTTCAAGGCAACAAACGGGCCGGATCTTCACGTATACTTGGCAACAGACGAAAAGGCAACCGACTATGTTGATTTAGGTCAACTAAAGGCAAACATTGGAAACCAGAATTACCAACTCCCTGCAGGGGTCGATCTGACAAAATATGACACTGTCTTGGTGTGGTGCAAACAGTTTTCCGTGCTCTTTGGGCATGCTGTCATCTCTTAGTTTCATCCGCATGATCAAAGAATCATAAGAGAATAACCAGTACACGAGTCATCTTGCTAGACTGGCTTTCAAAGGACGGAAAACTGCTCCTGTCTGCCAGAATAGTAAGGGCGTTTTCCTATGGATTTTTGAGCATCGTTCTGGCAATCTATCTAAAGTCCGTCGGCTTTGATGAAATTTTGATCGGCGCAATTCTCTCTGCGACCCTGGTGAACAGTGTCATTTTTACAATGCTCGCAAGCCTTTACGCAGACCGGTTTGGTAGGAGACGAATTCTTGTCCTTTATGCTGTGATGATGGCAGTTTCTGGAATGATATTTCTCCTGACCGAAAATTACCTTGCGCTGATAATTGCGGCATTCATTGGAACTGTAAATGTAACGGGCTCCGAGACTAGCGCATTTTTGTCAATTGAGCAGGCAACCCTTCCAAAAACTGTAAGGGATATCAAAAAGAGAAACACCGCGTTTGGATTCTACAACATGGTCGGTATGCTTGCAATGTCTGCAGGCGTTTTGCTGTCCGGCCTCCCACAGATGCTACAAAGCCATCTTGGCTTCTCACATACAGAGTCATTCAAACCCCTCTTTGCCGTCTATGTGATTGCCGGAATCGCAGCAGCCGCCATCTATTATTTTCTGTCAAAGGAAATCGAATTACAAACTGCGCCAAAACCAAGCTCACTGATCCACGGCAATCTGTCACCAAAATCCAAAAAGATAGTCCGGAATCTTTCCGCGCTTTTTTCTGTGGATTCTTTTGCAGGTGGATTTGTCATACAAAGTATAGTGTCGTTCTGGTTTTTCGCAAAATTCGGCGTAGCGCTGACTGATCTTGGGCTTATCTTCTCAGTGGCAGGTGTGCTTACCGCGTTTTCATATGTCCTGGCAACAAGGCTTGCAGACAGAATTGGACTCATAAACACGATGGTCTTCACACACATTCCTGCAAACATACTGACTGTTTTGATTGCCTTTGCGCCGACGTTTCCCATGGCGCTTGGGTTCTACCTTGGGCGTATGGCCCTCTCACAGATGGACGTGCCCACCCGCCAGTCGTATATCGCGTCTGTCGTAAGCGAGGAGGAACGAATCGCAGCAGCCGGGATTACGAATACCTCGCGAAACGTAACCCAGGCAATAAGCCCGTCGATAGCTGGTGTGATAATCCATTCCCTTTGGCTTTCGGCGCCGTTTGTCGTGGGGGGCCTTTTAAAAATTGCATACGATGTCGGGCTTTATGTTAATTTTCGAAAAATCAAACCAGCACAGGAGCAGGAAGAATGATTTTGGCCGTCTAAAACATCATGGTAAACACATGTGGTGACATTTCAGATCAGGCCTGATGCGCCTGCAACAAGATTTCATTTTAAGATGGCATTGTAAAATCTGAACAAACTAGCCAAACACTATGCAGTGCTCGCATTCACAGGATGGTATCTCCTTTGACTTTGCTAGGCATTTTGCGTGCTGGCCTGCCTGACACTGCACACAAACTTGATCAATGTTGTCAACGCTGGTGTATTTCTTTGATTGATCAAAGCCAAAGCCGCCGTCTCTTGGACCTACCATACTGTCAATTGTTTTTGGTTGTATTTCTAGATGGTGGTGTGCCCGGTCCTGAAGGCTGTCTTTAGTTCAGGTAAAAAACTATCTGCCGTTTGAGTATGCCGTATCAAGTTTGGGATGGTAAGGTGCAACCGCTTGTGCAATTTGGCGCAGGTTTCGTCTTGGCAAAATCGCTTTTATCGGACAAAGAAAAAACGCTTTCCTGCATTATTGCTTTTTGTCGCCGTCTGGCTTTTTCTGTCTGTCCCATAGGTGCATTACTCCTCGTAGCATGAATGAGCCGACTACTATGGCTACGACTCCGACTACCATCAACGCTAGGAATTTGGCAAAAGACTTTATCGCTGGCACGCCAGTTCCTCTTTATTCAACCCTTTTTTCATGTGCGGCGTCACTATTTACAAACACTGTGCGTGGTTCAATTAGAATGAATTGAAAACAATTTGATAAAGACAAGGTTCGCCAAGTTGTCTTGCCTATAGGACACACTTTGCCTCAATTGCTCAAAACCCTGTCCAAATTTCGCAGAAAATGAGCTACTCCTTTTTAATAATTGGCGATTAGTCAAGCTGAAATTGAGCCTATCTGCAAAGACCAAAGCCAACTCGTGTCTGTTCTGCGGTGACATTCTGAAATCCCCATCGAAATGTCAATACTGCGGCTTTAGATTCTGTGAGGATCACATGTCGACAGACCACCACCAGTGTGGAAAGACAAGATACGCAGAATATGTAAGAAAAACACACGCAAGTCAAATCCCAAACCTTGCATCGGGCATATTTGCGGTGGTTTGCGATACCTGTGGGTACAGGTCTGCAAAAGGCTCACTAATTGAGTTTGCAGGAGAGGAGCTGACCCAACACACGCAAATTGTTGGGTGCGCTGCTAATGTCTTCCTAGAGGAGGTAGGGGACAATCCTCAATTCAATTCCCAAACAGTTGAGGCAAGAAACGACGAGCGAAGAATTGTACAGCCGACAACACACCAAAACGGCCCCGAAGATAAGGGAAGCATTGTTGATCAGCTGACCAAACTTGCATCGTTGAGGGAAACCGGCGTCTTGTCAGACGAAGAGTTTTTGTTTATCAAAAAGGAAATCATCAAAAAGCTACAGTAGTTTGCTCGGGTCTTTTTTCTGTGGTTCTAATGCCGCCAGTCTTTTCTTTGCTTCCTGGTGCTCTGCACGCTCTCTCTGCAATGCAACCTTGAGCACCTCTATCTCCTTTTGCGCTGCAAGAATTTTGGTGTTTAGGGATGCCACAACAGAGCTTGCGGCAGCAACAACGTTCTTTGGTGCGGCCCTGTCGCTAACATTTACCATCTGGCTTTCTATGAATTTGAGCTCTTTCTTTGAAAACTCGATCTCCTTTCTCTTCGCATCGCATTCTTTTTTTATCTCTGAAATTTCCTTTCTTGCCGACTCTAGCTCGGATACTGCCTTTACAAGTTCCTGGTTTATGTCGTCGTAGGCTTTCTTGCTTTCTTCGTATGATTTCTGAATTATCTTGTTTTGCAGTCTCAACTCCTCGGACTCTGTCTTGTGCTTGACATATTCTGCACGGGACATGTCTAGGTCATTACTTGCTTTTTTTAGCTCATCAAGAACATGTTTTTTTTCGCCGTATTCTTTGATGACTGACTCTAGCTCTGACTTTGAGGACTTGATCTTCTGAAGAATCTGCTCGTGGTTGGCCCTTGCGGAATCAAATTCGGCCCTTCTCTCATTCATGTCCTTTTTTGCGGCCATCAACAAGCTGACTGCCTGGTCGTACTCCTCTTTGACCGTTGCAAGCTTTTGCGAAATTGAATCAAGGTGGCTTGTTTTTGATTTGATTTCGGCCTCTAGATACTCGATCTCGCCTGTTAGGCGCTCTTTTTGAATTTCTTCTGGGCTCTTTATGCGCACCTGCTCTATTGGAGACTCGGATGGTGTTTCAACTGCCTCGGCTGGCTCTGCCTCGTCTTTTTTTGCGCGCCTAAAAAGTCCCATGTGCTGTCACCATATCTTAGATTGGGGATGAATATTTCTATTCACTTTCGCAGGAATCGGAGGTAAAACCCCAATCCGCCGATTGCAAAACCTAGGGCTATCATGGAAAACCCGATTGCCGGCTTGTCTGCAAACCATGTTGGAGAAACTATGAACAGAAATGCGCCCAAAATGATGAGAAAGAACGCTCCGCTTTTTTTTGGTTTGTTGTGCTCGTTGTGCGCCATTTTAGATGTGCTTGCCTATCATCTGCGCCACTTTTTTCCTGCCGATGTCCACTATGAACGGCCCAATTTTTGGCCCGCGGTTTGCCGCAAGAATTATCTGGTATAGTATCATGAAAAAGTCCTTTGGCGCAACGTTGTTCTCCTTGGCAATGTTGTAAATGGCGTTTTGCAGATCCTCGGGATCCTTTTCGGCAACAAGGACATCCACGAGACGCCTCAAGGCGTTTTTTGCAGTGTCGTCTATCTGCACATTTGTGGTTTCCTGTTCCTCAAAGTCGTCCGCATAGTTGCCTGCAAGCTGGATTAGCTGCTCTATATGCGGCTCTGGGTTTTTTATGACTCCGTAATCGATGAGTTTCTTTGTGATTCTGTTTACCCTGTCCTCTTTGTATATGCGCCCAAGCTCCACTAGCAGTCTGTAGTTTACGTGAACAGGCGGTGTCTTTGGAACGTTTAGTAAATTTGTGTACTCGTACAGCCCTTTTGTTCTTGCGGTCTTTGCCTCGTTGTCAAGCTTGGTTTTTCCAAAGTAGATGTCCTCGATCTCATTGTATTCGTCCATCAGGGCTGGAATGTCTTCAAACCCAAGCTCCCTTGCACCTGTGATCCTCTTGTACAGTAAAAGAAGCATTGATTTGGCTGTCCCGTATCTTAGCCATTTTTGCGATGTCACTACATTCCCAAGCGACTTTGAAATCTTCTTTCCGCCCTTGTCCAAAAACATCTCGTATTTCACATGGTACGGGTGCGGGTGATTCAGTATCTCGTCTGACACCCAATCGTTTACCCTGACTGAATCCATGATGTCTTTTCCATAAGCCTCAAATCTGATGTCAAACGCCTGCCATCTTGCAGCAAACTCTACCTTCCATGCGAGTTTTCCGAGGTCCTTTGTGATGTCCGCCTCCCCCTCATGGCCGCATCCCTTGATTATTTTGGAGCCGATCTCCGCCTCGCGGCATCTGTATTTTATCTTCATCTCGCCTGGGATGTACTCGTAGGACTCTGCGGTGTAAAGCCTGCTGCAGTTTGCGCAAACTGGGTAGTATGGCAGGTATTTTTGGTATTTTTCCTGGCCAACCATCTCTGCAATCTTGGCGCCAATTTTTTCCCCATTTGTAAGAATTGTATGAATCTGATTCTTGAG
>DATIGB010000126.1:0-4516 GCA_035454985.1 Candidatus Nitrosotenuis sp. | reverse complement strand
AGGAGTTTGACGAGGAGCTCGGCCCGGTTAGATTCGCAATGTCGTACCGCGACAAGGTACTTGTCATGAGTTTTCCGCTGGGCAAAGAGGTACTGCTTGTTTCTGCAGAAAAGGAACTTGATTTCTCGAAATTTCCGTTTTCAGCGCTGAAAATAATCAAAGAATATTCATAGGATGATATTATCTTTCAAGCATAACATGCATGGTATGAAATTTTTCCTACTTGTGTCTGTCTTGGTCGGGGTGCTGACGTTTTCGGTTGCGTTTGGCGAAGTTTTGATACCTGACGAGGAATTTACTGGCTATTTTGACTCTGATGGGATTTACACAATTGCAGGCGTGGTGAAAAACAAGGAAAACTATGCCATAACTCCGCACGTGGATCTGGCGGTGAGCGATAACGGAAAAACAATACGTATCGGCCAAGACCTGCCGTCTGTTGCGGCAAACAAGGACATGCCGTTCAAAGTCCGCCTCACACAAGTGAGCAGTAAAAACGTCACCCTGCAAACACCTGCAGTCACGTTTGGCCCAAGTGTCTTGCCGCCCCCGTCTGAAATACACGTCATATATGATAAAACACTGGTTCGTCACGACGACGGCCACGTCACTGGCAGAATAATAAATGACGGAAACAGCACCAAATACGCCATTAAGGTGTATGCCGCAATCCATGGGCAAAACAACAAGTTCCTGGACGCCGGAACCAACGTGGAAAAAATAGATAAAATCGAACCTGGGCAGACAGTTAGTTTTTCAATATACCCGGATCCATCCGTTGCATCCGACGTGAACTATTACAGCTGCTTTAACATTGGAGATGAGACGATCATTCCGCTGCATGCAACCAGGAACGGGGAAAGGTTCGACTTTAGGTACGACTCTACTGCGTCATTTACCGTTAATGGGTTTGATGAGGCCGGAACAAGGCTGTCTCTGTATGGGATAAACTCGTTCAAGGTTCCGACATATGTGAATTTTGAGTTCCCAATGACGTCTGAGGGAGAAAAGTTTGAGGTTCTGGTAAACGACAAGCCGGTCAAATTCATACAGAGCCGGGACGAAAATGGAAACTGGCATGTGGCCTTTGACGTGGGCGCAACCACTCAAAGCACTATTCTGATATCTGGCTTTGAGGGCCAGCACGGAAAAACTGCGCAAGGCGGCAATCTGGAAGTCTTGCCTTACCTGTATGTGATTCCAATAGTGGCCGCGGCCGGAATCGGAGTTTATCTCTACAAGCGGAAAAACTAGACGTGCAGCTCTTTTCTTGGTATCTTTATTGTAAAAGTTGTCGGGTTGTTTCTCACTGAGAGGGTGCCTCGGTGCCTTTCTATGATGTTTTTGCAGCTTGACAGCCCAAGACCGGTTCCGCTCTGCTTTGTTGTAAATAACGGCTCAAACACCTTGTCTAGGTTCTCATCCGCAATGCCGGGGCCAGAGTCCTCGATTTCGATAATCACGTCATTTGGGGTTGTCTTTGCATTGATGCTGACCGATCCCACGCCATTGATTGCCTCGACTGCGTTTGTGATCAGATTGACAAAGACAATTTCGAGCTTGTCGATGTCGCATATTATCTGGGGGTTGGCCTTTGGTATCTGTATTTCGACCTCGTCGTCCGTCTGAATGTTTTCTATTACCTTTTTGAGAATGTCGTGCAATGAGTAGTTTTGCAGTTTTAATGGCGGCAGCTTGACGTAGTTTAGGACGTCCTCCATTTGGCGATACATCTTTCTTGCCTCGCTCTCAATCAGTGCCAGCTGATCAAGGGACTTTTTGTCAAGCTTGTTCTTTGAGTTTTTCTGAATCATCGTTGAATAGTTTATGATTACCGTGAGCGGGTTTCTCATGTCGTGGGTGATCCTTGATGTGAGCTCGCCTATGTGCACGAGCCTGTCGTGCCCCCCCTCTGGCTCCCTCTGCCTTGAATCGCTCATTTGGATAACGCTCTGCCCAAATCACTTTTACTTTTTGCCTTTTTGTTATATCTGGTGTAGTTAGCCAAAACTCAGCTCCTTGTACACTTTTGTACATAGAAGAGATGTTCTGTGTGTAATTTGGAATTTTTAGCGCTCAAGTGTGATTTAAAGTTGGTTCTGATGGACCATGGGATACCATTGGTCTGGCAAGGGGAGATAATTATGGCACTGGTCCAACAGACCTGATTTTGTATTGTGACAATGGTTACTATTCTTGTGTCTGTGCAAATAATGCAAACATGGCACAAGTCGCATCTGAGTTGTGGGTGCGCGACAACTCTTGGCATGCTACATGCACAATGGCATCTTGCCGTCGTGTTTTTTCTTGTACTCCTCAAGCACCCTCTCCTTGATCTGGTTGTGCAGGGGGGTTGCAAAATAACGGAATCTTTTTGCATCGCAAACGCATTCCGCGGACGATGCCTCTACGATGCTTTTCCTAAGGTTGTCAGTGCTCCCGATGTACAGGATTTTCATTGCAGCATGCATCATGTAGACGCCTGGAGATTCGGGCGCCTTTTCAATTTGTTCTTGATTAAAGTCAAGCCAGTCTGACCACTTGATCTCTTCTGACATGATACGGCTCTGCGATTGCCCCTTATTTTAACACAATAAAATTTGGGATGGTTATTCCAAGAGAGTTTTGAGCCCGACGCACCTGTTTCTGATTGTGACCTCCGTGACTCCTGCTGCAATTGAGATGTCTTTTTGTGACCTTATTTCGCCGTTTGAAATGCATGCCAGGTATAGCGCAGCAGCTGCGATTCCCATCGGGTCCTTTCCTGCGACCATTCCTATTTTTTTTGCCTTGTTTAGTATTTCCATGGCCCTGCGCTTTGTCTTCTCGCTTAGGTTGGCAGTGCTTGCAATTCTTGAGATTCCCTTTGTCGGGTCGGCCACAGGCATTTTGAGATCAAGCTCCTTGTAGATGAGCCTGTAGCACCTGGCTACGTCCTTTCTTCGTATGTTTATGCTCTCTGCCACATCGTCAAGCGTCCTTGGGGTTTCCGTGTTCCTGCACGCCGCGTACAGGCATGCTGCAATCAGCCCGTGAATGGATCTGCCTCTTACGAGCTTTTTGTCCATTGCCTTTCTGTAGATGTAGGCTGCCTTTTCAACAACCGAATCTGCAAGGGCCATCTTGTCCTTCATTTTGTCAAGCTCGCTTAGGGCCTGCCTTAGGTTTCTGTCTGCCGACGAATGGGTCTGGGTTCTGCTGTCCCACGTTCTGAGCCTTTCAATTGAGCTCTTCATTGATGCGGAAAGCGGCTTTCCGGTCGCGTCCTTGTCTGCTGATCCGATCACTGTTGACAGCCCCATGTCGTGCATGGTCAGCGAGGTCCCCGCGCCGACGCGGCTCCTGTCTGACTCGTCGTTTGAAAATGCTCTCCACTCTGGGCCTGACTCTTCGATCTTTTCTGCCACTACGTAACCGCAGTTTCGACAAAACATCTCGCCGGTAGTTACGTCTGTCTGCATCGTGTTTTTTGCGCACGAAGGGCATCTGATTTGTGAAGACGACATTACGGGTATAGTTATGCGCTTTTGCTTATTATGGGTTCTGCTTGATTTCTATGATTGTTTGTATGTAGGTCAAGCTAACTCTCATTCCAATCACATAGAATAAGAACAAAAAACGGGCAGGGAGATCAGGGGCTTTCTGCATTTCTCAAATGATCCGACGCATATGACCTTCCCACCAGCAGAAGTTGCCAAGCCCGAATCAAACTCAGCATGTCTATCTTTTTGCGTACTTTGATTGTGCCTTTAGCTGCTCTGACAGCTCTCTGAAAATTTCGTTCACACTGACGTCAACTAGGTTTATTGTAGCGTTGTCCTTTATGATTTGTTTTTCGTATTTTTCCTTGACTGCAAACATGACAGACGACCAGTGGAGCACCCCCTTGATCTTTTCCTCAACTATTATGTTCGTGTCTGGAAAATTGAATGACTGAAAAACAATTCCGTTGACCCAGTTTATGGTCGGAATTGCACCGCCGCCAGTTTTGCTTCCAAAGGCAATCTGCGTTACCCAATCATCAAAGTTGTACTCTATTATCTCGTGGATGATGAGCTTCTTCCAAGGCTCTATGACAATTTCCAAATCGAATATTTCTTGGAACCTTGATTATATAACCTTCGGCAAATCGGGGCGTGATCTAAATGCATAATAGGTGGTTGTCTGTCTGTTTTGAACAAACAATATCTATTATCTCATTCATTAATCTTGGATTCGGGGATTAAAATGAATCAACAACAAATCATCGAATCGCTTGCATACTTTGGGTTTGAAGACATAGACTCCAAAGTCTACATGGGGCTTCTCCAAACCGGCCCCGTGTCAGTCGGAACTCTTTCGTCAAGGCTTGGCATAGACAGGGGCAAGACGTACCGCTCCCTGAGCAAGCTTAGAAACTTGGGAGTCGTATCTACAACGTTTTCAAATCCGACACTGTGTTCGGCAATAGACCCAGTTGAAGCCCTGGGGACTATTCTTGAGAGAAAACAGGATGAAATCGTGACAATGAAGAGCC
>DATIGB010000125.1:0-4255 GCA_035454985.1 Candidatus Nitrosotenuis sp. | reverse complement strand
CACTACGTCCAATTCTGGAATCCATGGGTGAATATTCCTCTAGATACTGTGCAATGGACATATTCAAAGACAAGAGACCTCGCTCATTTAAGAAAGTACTGGCAGATCTGAATCAAGAATCAAAAAATCAATTTCCGTATTCTAAAAAATAATGTTCTCTCCGACACGTCATCCATCGAAACTTCATCCATGATTATTGAGTCAATCGTGGGGGTTTTGAGGCTCATAACCGTATTGTATGCTGAGAGTGGGTTATATGCAAAAAGTGCGAAACCGCAACATTTTGTTAACAAATTAGCTTTTCTTGTTTTGTCTAGTATTTGTCATAAACCTTACTTCTATGTCCAACTTCAACTACGAATATCGTTATTTTTTGCTCTTCCAAACTAATTATCACTCGGTATACGCCAACTCTGAGCTTTCTGAGACTAGAGCCTTGTAATTTGTCTGTAAATGCGAATGGATCGTCTATAATTGCATCAAGCTTTGTGACTATTCTCTGAGCAGCAGTCTTGTCAGACCTGAAAATCTTTTCTAGCTGTTTTTGGGCAGTTGGTGACCAACTAACATTCCAAGACATCTAAAGAATCATTTCAGGCCTAGCTTTTGCTTTACATCTTTATGTGATATGACTTTACCAGCCTTGATTTCTGCTAATGATTTTTCTATGTTTTTTATGGTGTGTTTGCTTAGAACACCTTCATCATCTTTTGCCATGTTTAGTAGTCGATTCACCACGTCATCGTAAGACTCCTTTGGGAAAGACTTCATTTTTTCTAGGCGTGCCTTGGTTTTATTCTCTAATTGTATGCTAGTTACCATAGTTCACTATAGGTGACTATAGAATTTAAGGTTGATCGAAGGGGTTTTGAGGCCCAAAACCGTAATGTATGCCGGGGGTGGGTTTTGAACCCACGACCTCCAGATTATGAGTAATGCCCTTTGCTGGAGACTGGCACTCTAACCAGGCTGAGCTACCCCGGCACAAAAACGCCTGATTTTATGGCGCAATTAAATGATTCTACAATTATTCCTGCAGGCAAAAAACCTAAAACTCTGGCGCAAAAAATTACTGTGCCATTATTTCTTTCCAGCTGGTGTTTACGTTTTTGACCCAGAGGAATTTTCTCTGAAGCGACGTGGTGTAGAGTTTTTCCCAGTCCGCCTTTACCTCGTCAGTCCACGCCTTGAACACGCGCGGGTCGATGTAGTTTCGAAGCGACGTCCCTAGGTTGTAGTCCTTTGTGGTCTCTGTAAGCTGTATTGCAAGCTTGAGTTTCTGTGCCCTCTCCTTTAGGCGTTCCTTCTGCTTGTCGGTTTTTGCCTTTACCTTTGCCAGGTTTTCCAGCGTTTCTTTTTTCTTTTTAAGCGTCTCTTCAAAGTTCTTTGGGATGGTTCTCTTGTGGTTGCACATCATCGCAGCCTGCAGGTTTGCCATTTTTGCAATGTAGAGTTTTTCCGTCTCACTTTTTCCCTTCACGTCAAGCTTGTCTTTTAGATAGTTCTTGACCTGTGTGGTAGCCAGATATGTCCTGAAGACCTTTGCAGTCAGGCCCTTTACTATTCCTCCCAAAAACGCGTTTACGTGCCTTGATGTGATGTCGTGGAATATTTCGTCCTTTGGGCTTTTGTTTGCCGTGAGTTTTTTGAGGTTCTCGTACAGCGTCCTGTCGTTTCCCTCGGCGCGTATGGTCTCCTCCCATCTTACGCTGTCCTTTCCCAAAAAGTCAAAGTGGATCTTGTCTTCTTCTAATTTTACGTGCTCCTTTCGCAGGGTGGTGGCACCTACCGTGTCTGCCTCGTCTGGGTCCTTTTCGTCTCCGACCCTCATTGATGTTCGGTAAATGATATAGCAAACAGTGGCAATGCGGCTGACTTTTGGGTCGCGGCTGTTCATTCCCTTGATTATTGCGCTCTCTATCTTTTTGATCTCTTTTCCAAGCTTTGCCGCCTTGTCGTATTTTGCCTGGTCCCGCTCCTGCTTTAGTCCTGCGGTGTCCGCAAGCCAGACGTACTTTATTTTCTCAGAAAGAACATCTGTCCAGCAGGCAAGCCACATGGAATCGTTCTCATGCACTATTTTCTTCCAGTTTCCGGGTGGCACCTTTGCGTCCTTGCCCATATTGAGAATGACGTCGTTTTGCGTAATCTTTGGCTTCCATTTTCCCCTCATGGGATGATCGCCCCGCCCGATAAAAATTCCCGGAGGTTCTGCCATGTAGTTTGCAACCTCGACTTCGTGTCCGTCAAGCATCGCCTTGCCGTAGACGCCCTTCATCTTTTCCCGGAGCTCCTTTCTTTTCTGGGCAAGCGATTTTTTTTCCTCCTTTGTCATCAGTTCACGGGAACTCTTTTCCCTGTCTACCAGCCTGAAGGCATCAGAAAAATCAATATCGGAAATGCTCAGCCCCTTGAACTTGCCATCAAACGTGGCGGCAAAGTCAGCGACAAAGTTCTTTTGGAAAACTGCGTCCTTCACATAGGGCGTGTCCTTTTTCTTTGCCCACTGGTATGCCATCTCCTCCTGGAGGGCATTCAGCTTTACTGGCTGTCCTTTGATCTTGACTGTGAACCCCTTTGGCTCGTAATCCGGCGGAAATATTATCCCATTGTGTTGTAGTGTTTTCCATTTCATAATTTATCGTGCCTAAATTGCAGACTTTGATAAAAACTCGTTATTCAGCATATATCAATTTAACCACTAGAACAGTTCTTTTTTGAGATAGTTTTCAAACTCAATGTCTGTTTTCATCTTTTTTGCCTCAAGGAACATTGCGGCGTCATTTCCCACCGGGTATCTTGGAAGCGGGTTTTTCTCCTTTAGGGCCCGGACTATTGTATCTGCCACCTCCTTTGGGGGCGTTCCCATCTCTGCCATCATTTTGATTCCGCCGACCACTTTTTCGGTCAGATCCTTGTATGGCGAGTCCGGCTTTGGGCTCTTTGGAAACTTCATCGATTTGAAAAAGTTTGACTTTATGACTCCAGGCTCTATGATTATGGTGTTTACGCCAAACTGTGAAAGCTCGTACCTTAGGGACTCACTCAGCCCCTCCAGTGCAAATTTTGAGCTGATATATGCAGGAGACCCAGGAAAGCCGATTCTTCCTGCAACCGAACTCACATTCACTATTGAGCCTGACTTTTGGGCCCTCATGATTGGCGCAGCTTCGTGAATCATTCTTACTATGCCAAAAAAGTTTGTCTCAAACTGCGCCTTTAGCTCCTCTATCGATATGTCCTCAAGGCATCCAAAAATCCCGTACCCTGCGTTGTTTACCAGTACGTCGAGCCTTTTTTTCTCTTTCATGATTTGTGACATTGCGCCCTTGATTGAGTCCCCGTCGTCTACATCAAGCTGAATCACCTTTATCGGCAGACCTTCCTTTTTTGCGACCTGCTCAATCTCAGAAGACTTTGCCGTATTGCGCATTGATGCGTATGTAAAGTATCCATCACGCGCAAGCGCAAGTGCTGTCTCAAGCCCTATGCCACTTGAGCATCCTGTGACCAGCGCAATTTTTTCCATACTACGTTTTGCATTCCTTGATTAATTAAGATATATCGCCCTGCTTGCCAAACCGCTTTTTTCAATGAAATTTAATCCAATTTATCAAAACCAAGTCAGATAATTGTGCAGTGTCTTATTAGTGCAAAATAAAGTTAAAACTTGTGAACGCAAAGTCATTGGCAAAAACGCCGATCGGAATAGTGAAAAGCTCAACCATTTCGGACGCAATCAAAAAACTACTTGACAATAACCTGAGCCGCCTGGTCGTTCTTGATTCCGCAAAGCCTGTCGGAATAGTTTCTGAAAAAGACGTGGGGCTTTTCCTGTTCAGCGACTCTGACAAGTTTGGCCTTGACAAGATTCCGCTGGCAAAACTCATGAACAAAATCGAGTATGTTGATGGTGATCTCTCCGTTAAAAAATGTGCAAAAGTGCTGATTGACAAGAAAATAAGCTCGCTGTGTACGGTTCAAAACGATCACCTTGGAATTTTTACGAAAACCGATCTTGTGAGGTATTATTCAGAAAACTTTGCAGGAAAACACAGGGTTGCTGATTTTATGACCCACCACTATGTGTCTACGCACAATGCGACGCCTCTTTTCAAGGTGGTAAGGAAGATGCTTGAAAACAAGATCTCAAGGATAATCACAAAGAACCAGAGCGAACAGCCAGACGGCGTTGTCTCCTTTAGAGACTTTTTCCGAATATCGTTGGATCTGGGAAACGAGCAGGACGATGATT
>DATIGB010000124.1:0-3035 GCA_035454985.1 Candidatus Nitrosotenuis sp. | reverse complement strand
GCCTCGTGGCATCCCTCAAATCGAGGTCAAATTCGACATAGACGCAAACGGAATCCTAAACGTTACTGCAAAGGATCTTGGAACCAAAAAAGAGGCAAAAATAACGATTCAGGCAGGCTCTAAACTATCAAAAGATGAAATTGACAAGCTAAAGCAGGACGCTGAAAAGTTTGCCGATGAGGATAAAAAGAAAAAGGAAGCAATAGACATAAAAAATGAGGCCGAGAGCTTTGTTTACACTACTGAGAAACTGATAAGCCAGGATCTAAAGGACAAAATCACGCAAGAGCAGGGAATCAAAATATCCGACGCAGTCAAAGAGCTAAAGGAAGTCTTGGACAAGGACGTAGACCAGATAAGGCCAAAGCTCGATGCGCTAAAGTCATTGGTGAATGAAATAACAACGGAATTATACAAAAACGTCCCTCCTCCAGGTGGAGAGCAGGCTTCGCAGAATTCTGAAGCCTCAGAACAAAATACGCAGAATACAAATACGACAAATTAACAATTAATGCATCATTTAATTAGATATTGAGACATGTCTGCAAAACGAGATTATTACGAGGTATTGGGAGTTTCAAAAGGTGATTCTCAGGACGCCATAAAGTCACAATATCGAAAGCTCGCATTAAAATTTCACCCCGATAGAAACAAGTCGCCAGAGGCAGCCGAGCATTTTAAGGAAATTTCTGAGGCCTATGCAGTGCTGTCGGATTCTGAAAAGCGCAAGATCTATGACCAGTATGGACACGCGGGAGTAGACGGAAAATACTCAAGGGAGGACATCTTTCAGGGAGCGAGAACTAATTTTGACGATGTTTTCTCCAATTTTGGATTTGGTGGTTTTGATTCTATATTTGAAAACCTGTTTGGGCGTTCTGGAGGGTTTGGCGGATTTGCAAGACAAAAGGGTCAGGATATCCTGCATGAGACAAGCATAACTCTTGACGACGTTTTCAGCGGAAAACGAATTGATATTGACATAAAGAAAAACATTGACTGCGATGTCTGCAAGGGATCTGGCTGCGCGCCAGGAACGCATCCTGAAACATGTTCAGCATGCAGGGGACAGGGACAGGTGAGGATGACACGAAACATGGGATTCTCAACCTTTGTCACGGTACAGCCCTGCAGCAAGTGTCATGGAGAGGGGCAGACCATACCAAAGCCGTGCTCGTCGTGCAAAGGAACCGGCAAGACAAAGGGTACAAAACATGTATCGTTTGACATCCCGCCAGGGATCGACGACGGGGATTATGTCATTAGCGGTGAGGGAGAGTCAGTCCCACACGGACAAAGCGGGGATCTAATAGTAAGAGTACGGGTACAGCCGCACCAATTGTTCAAAAGGGATGGTGCAGATATCTTCTACGACGCAAAAATTTCGGTTGCAGATGCATGCCTAGGCAAGACAATCGAGGTACCAACATTAGAAAAAAATGAGAAAATCAAGGTGGAGGAAGGAACCCAGCCAAACACCATAGTAAAACTGAAAGGAAAAGGCCTGCATCATATGGGCTCAAGAGGCCGTGGGGATCAATATGTACGACTGGTAGTTGACATCCCGTCTAAGCTAAATAAGCAGCAAAAGGAACTACTTGAAAAGCTAAGGGAGACATTTGACTAGCTACCTGGCTATCTTGCGTATGGATAACTGGTGGCCTTCCCTATAATGCGATGTGTGATTTGATTTTATTAGTTCTGCAATCTTGGAATCTGAAAAATACTTTGTATTGTACCTCCCAAGCGTTTTCTTGCAGTTGTTGCAGTAAATTTCCTTAAATTCCACCACTAAAATAATGGTGATTGCTATTTTTCTTTTTTTATTGCCTACGGGACTATGCTGTTTAATATAATGCTGGCCAAAATCGATTCGTTCTTGTCTTGAATAGCTAAAGAACTTATTTTGGCACTATGGAACCTTGTTTGCGGGAGTCGCCAAGCCCGGTCAACGGCGTAAGGTTCAGATCCTTATCTCCAAGGAGTTCGTGGGTTCAAATCCCACCTCCCGCATATATCGTATTTTGGACTTGTCGTCATGAACAACTTTAAACCATAGTGCCCCATATCCAGCTAATGGGAAAAATTACCAAAGTTGGGGGACGAGGGACCTCAAAAAGAGAAGTTGATTCTGAGGAAGCAAACTGGTCTGGAGAAAAGTTCAAGGAATACCAAAAAAAGTTGAAGGAAAAGGCAGGAGACGAATACGTGGTATCTGGCCGCGGGACCGGTAAAAGAAAGCTCAAAGACACGCAGGAAACCACAAGACCTTCATCAAAAGGCCGTTACGTGTCCATGGGAAGAGGAACAGGAAGAAGGAAACTAGACTAGATCTCTAGATAATATTTCATTCTTCTAATATTTTTGCAATTTTCATTTCTAGCAATCTGCTAATTTTTTCCCCAGACACTTTGCCGCGAAGGGATTTCATTGCCATTCCCATCAGCATGCCGCTTGAATGACTGCCCTGTTTTTTGATCACGCCAAGGCTGTTTTTTATCAGGCCGTCAAGAAAGTGCTCCAACTCGTCTTCGCTCATGGAGCTGGAATGCTTTTCGATAAACTCCTCAACAGATTTTGTTTTACCTGCCATTATGGATTCATAAATCATTTCTAATGATTCTTTTGTGATCTTGTTCTCTGCTAGCAGCTCAAATGATCTTGTGATCTGTTCTGGCTTTAGTAATGTCGCATCAAGGCCGCGTCGCTCCAAGTTTGTTATTGTAGAACACAGTATCGACGCTACAAAGTTTGGATTATTTGTCTTGGCACATATTGATTCAAACAGATCCAGATACTCGGAATCAAAAAGTTGCTCTGATAGCTGTTTGTTTAGATTGTATTTTGCCTGGATATCTGATATTGCAGAGTCCCAGGGCTTTGGTATGTTGTCTTTTGCAAATTCCAGCTCGTCCTTGTTAACTGTGATTGGAGGTATGTCAGTCTCCGGGTACATTCTGGATGCACCAGGCCTTGGCCTTAGGAATACCGTCTCTCCTGCTGGCGTGGCTGCTCGAGTCTCTGCAGGCACTCCC
>DATIGB010000123.1:0-2633 GCA_035454985.1 Candidatus Nitrosotenuis sp. | reverse complement strand
GTGTTGCAGTAGCAATTGCAATGTCTGCAGCTGCGCTTGGAATGCTTGTTGCCCTAAATGAGAAAACCGCCACACTTGCATCGCATGAAAAAGAAGAAAGTCTCGAGGTTGGCGCACCAGGCATAAATAAAAACGAGTTTTACATTTTTACGCAGGAGCTAAACGCGGATGAGGAAAAACTCGGCGTTCCAGTGGCAGTGTATTCGCTAACTGAGATAACGGTTCACAAAGGCGACAAGATCACAATACACTTTATCAACACCGCCAAAGAAGCAGATGACAGACACACCTTTACAATGGAAGCGCCATACCAGATGAACCATGACCTAGCAGGAGGCGAATCCACAACGTTCAGCTTTACGGCGGATACGGTAGGGACGTTTACCTATACTGCACATATGATCTTCCCAGCATGATAGGCCAGCTAGTCGTATTACCGTAAACATTTTTTGAATTTTGCAACTTGCATCAGTTGGACATGCATTCCCTGTCTGAATAGTCAAGCCTTTGTAGGGATTTTTTATTGTCTTTCTAATTAAAGGAAAGATTCGTGCCCACAGCCATAATTAGAAAGGAAAGTGCAAGAACTCAGATACTATCCCAACAAAAAAGCGCGGGGGATGGGATTTGAACCCACGGGTCCTTACGGACATGGGATTAGCAATCCCACGCCCTACCAGGCTAGGCGACCCCCGCTCAAGGGTGCTAAGTTTTGGTCTGTAAATAAATTCACTCCTATTCGGAGCGGGCGTAGTTTTTCACAATGTTCTCAAGCGGCATCCTTTTGCCGCCGACGATTTTGAGGTCAACGTGGATTTTCTTGTTTTTTATCGTAATGATATTGTACGTGTTCTCAAAGAGGCCTCGGACGCGCTCTGAGGACGTGGTTCCTGCGTTTACAATTGAGAGGTCCTTAAAGTTCCAGATCCACGGCCTGTGCTTGTGTCCGCACAGCACCAGATTCACCTTGGTTGCAAGTATTGTCCGCAGAACGTCTCCTGCGTCGATTACCTCCACCCGTGCAGATCCAGTATCTGGAATTCCAATCAGGTGGTGGTGCATTGCCAGAATCTTTACCTTGTGCTCGTTTTTTGTCATGGTTCTCTCCAGCCAGAGGTTTTGGCGGTATCCCACCTCGCCCTCGTCCCTGTCAGGCCTTGCAGTGCCCAGCGTGACAACAACCACGTCGTCATCCAGCTCGTTTACTGCCTCAAACGGAAAATGCTTTTTGAACAGCAGGTACCCGGTGTTTCTGTAATCGTGGTTGCCTGAGATGGCGATGATTTTCTTTGTATCCAGTCTCGAGAGGAGTTTTTTGCACTTTTCATATTCCTTTGAGAGGCCCTCGTTTGTCAGGTCCCCGGTAACTATGACGGCATCCGGCTTGAGCGAGTTTACTTCCTGTATTACGGTCTCAAAGACAGATTCCTGAAACTGCGAGCCCACGTGAATGTCAGACAGCTGTACAATGATCACAGATATGCTGTACAGATCTTCGCTAAATTAGTTTTGTGAATGCAGTTTTGTTATAAAGTTAAATAATGATTCCCGTCTCAAATCACTAAATTGAGCAAAAAAGCAACCGTGATCAGAGGAGACGGAATCGGTCCGGAGGTTGTCGACTCGATGATCAGAGTTTTAAAAGAATGCAACATCCAGTCAGAATTAATTCTGTCTGACGCAGGCTCCGAGCAGTGGCAGAAAAACGGCGAGAGGGACCCAACATACATTCCCGAATCCACCATGAAGCTGCTTGAGAGCACCGATGCGTGCTTCAAGGGGCCCACTACAACAATACCAAAACCAGGCGCCCCAAGGAGCGTCGCAGTAACCCTAAGGCAGAAATTCGAACTGTATTCCAACATCAGGCCTATCAAGACATACAAGAGAATTACGCCAGGCCGCGACCTTGACTTTGTCTGCTTCAGGGAGGCAACAGAGGGGCTCTACACCGGAATCGAGGTGCAGCTCACAGATGATGCGGCAATTGCAATTAGAAAGATAACCAGACAGGGCTGCAGGAGGTTCATTGGCTCTGCCATGAGCTGGGCGCAGAAACGCCAGATGAAAAAATTTGTGGCCATAACAAAGCGGAACATACTAAAAATGACGGACGGAATTTTCTGGGACGAGGTGCAGGCAGCAGGACAAAAAGTTCCAGGGCTTGACATTCAGGAGATCTATATCGACAACATGATGCAGCAGCTGGTGGTAAACCCAGAGCAGTTCAACGGCGCGGTTCTGGCAAGCACGAACCTGTTCATGGACATAGTATCAGAGCTGGCATCCGGGATTATTGGCTCAATCGGGCTGGTGTACTCGTCTAACATGGGCGACAGGTATGCAATGTTTGAGGCAGCCCACGGCAGCGCCCCATCGTTTAAGGGGCAAAACAAGGTAAACCCGACTGCAGCCATACTGTCAGGCGCATGGATGGCAGAATACCTGGGCGAGTCCCACATCAGGGACGCAGTGTTTTCTGCTACCGAGCAGGTGATCAATGACGGAAAATACGTCACCTTTGACATAGGGGGCAGTGCCACCACCACGCAGATGACTGATGCAATTATTTCCCTGGCAAAGGCAAGGCTAAAGAAATAATTTTTTTGCCTGCACTATGATCAGATCCTCAA
>DATIGB010000122.1:0-2232 GCA_035454985.1 Candidatus Nitrosotenuis sp. | reverse complement strand
GTTTGTGTTGATTGATCTTGGGCTCCGTACTACATTGTTAAGATTTGCACCGGTGGGTGTGCCAGTGCACGTGGCAAATGCAGAATTTCCATTTGTAGACCCAGTCATTGATCGCGGTACTGCGATGCCGCTAGTTTCTGAAAACGTTGGACCAAGTGATGTCGTGTCCTTGCTGCAGAACACCCCAAAGTCAAGCCCCTTCCCTTGGACTCCCCCATCAAATGAAACTTGGTCTGCGGCTTTTGCCTTGTCCACATTTGCAAAGTATCCGTACCACCGCCCGTCGGTTGCCTGAACCATTCTGAGATTGTTGCCGTTTATCGTAACATCTGGCTCCCCCTTTCCAACAGAGGTATCGGAAATGGCAGGATCGCTTACTATTACCTCCACCACCATCGAGCCAGAAAAATGGCTTCCAAACTCTGGTTTTTCAGCAGACACGATGAGGTTTGGGTGTGAATCCGCGTATGCGCATAACGGGACCAGCAATAATATCCCTGAGAGCAATACCAGTCTGTTCAAATCGTTTTTTTATTGTGCCCATAAAAGATAACGTTATCGTATGATTCATTCGGCAATGGAACATTACTAATACAGGAAATCCCAATTCTAATTGCCAATCATGTTTCTCCAAAGGACCAGAACCCTGAAGATCTCGCTGCTCGCAATACTTTCTGCGTTTGTAGTGGAACTTGTTTTTGGCATTTTTTCAAACAGTCTGGCACTTCTTACCGACAGCATTCATGCATTGTTGGACAGCATTGTTACAGTAGTACTGCTTCTGGCAGCAAGGTTTGCAATAAAGCCCCCGGATGCAGAGCACACCTACGGGCACGGAAAAATCGAATCACTTGGCGGACTGATTGGCGGAATAGCGATATTTCTTATCGCGTGTTTTTTTATTGTCGAGGCCATAATTAGAATTCAGAGCCCGCCGCCATCATCGTTTCCAACCACCCTTGTTTTGGTTGCAGCACTCTACACAATATGCACGGATGTCTTTAGGATAGTGCTCCTAGAGAGGTCAATTAAGAAAGTCGGCGGCATGACACTCAAGGCGGACCTTTATCACGCAGCCATGGATCTGGGCTCTACGCTTGTCGTGATTGCGGGAATCATTCTGGTGTCATTTGGTTTTCACGACGGAGACTTTGTTGCGGCGCTGGTACTTGGGATTCTGCTCGTGTTTCTGAGTCTGAAGCTAATCCACAGAACAGCACTAGACCTAACAGACATAATCTCGCCAGAGCTTGTAAGCAAAGTCCGAGAAATTACGCTTGCCACCCAGGGAGTGCTGGATGTCGGCTCAGTCCTCATGCGGAGGTCAGGCGACATGTTCTTTGTAGACATTACCATGTCGCTGCGCGGAAACGTGAGTTTTGAGAGGGCACACGAAATCAGCAACCTGGTTGAGAAAAACATCAAAGATGAAATCACAAATTCCGAGATTACGGTTCACTTTGAGCCAAGCTGGAAGGACGTACCAAAGGACTCAAAAATCTACGAGATTGCATCGGATGTGCCAGGCGTGATGGGCGTTCACAATGTGAGCTATTACGCCTCAGACGAAATGCGGTACGTGAGCCTGCACGTGATGGTAAACAGGGAAATGAACCTAGAGCAGGCCCACAAGATATCAGAAACAATAGAGGAGAAAATTTTTGAATCCATTCCAGACATCAACCATGTCACGATTCACCTAGAACCGCACATTGCGATACCTGCCAAGCTGAAATCAGACTACAAAAAAACAGACCAAAAGATACTCGAGCTCCTAAAGGAACACGTGGAAATAAAGAAAATCGGAAACATCGTAACTTTGTATTTTGATGATTTGCTCAAAATTGACATTGACTGCTCTTTTGACAAAGACCTCTCAATTGAAAGCGTGCATGACCTGACATCGCAAATAGAGCAGGACATACGTAGTCATTTTAAGAATTCCGTCATAACCATACACCCAGAGCCATTTTAGACTAGCATTCCGGTCAGATACATTATCAGCATGCCGATTGCGATTCCCGCAACCACGGGGGTGCTCGTAAAGCTCTTGTCGTACTCTCGAAGCCACTTTGATATTACAATAACCACTTGGAAAATTGCACCGGCGCCGATTGACAAAAAGACAATCGATGTGAACGGTGAATACGCAAACCCGCCGACCCACGTGCCAAAAATTGCAGGTACTCCCGCAATCAGGCCGAGCCCGACTATTTTTCGTACGAATGTTTT
>DATIGB010000121.1:0-2024 GCA_035454985.1 Candidatus Nitrosotenuis sp. | reverse complement strand
CACATGAACCATCACGGAGTTAATAGCAAGACCGCAACTTTCTAGTATCAGGCGTCATAAAACAGAAGCCCAATTGGCCGCAGCAGCATGTTGGTAAATGTTGAAAATGTCTGTTCAAAAAAGACAGAGAATATCGTTAATACACAACAGTTACATCAAAACTATGAAAGAAGCGGGCCTAGATGACATAGACGAGGACATCCTTCTTACAAAAACATACAACCCGCATCATGCAGACTTGGCAGATGAGCTTTCCGCAATTCTGAGCCTTGACGAGCTTGAAACGCGGATTTACTTGAATCTTTTACGAACCGGCCCAATTACGGCAAGCGCATTATCAAAGGAGATCAACATTGACAGGGCAAAGGCATACCGTACCATTGACAAGATGTCAAACGACGGAATTGTCTCGATTTCTTTTTCCTCGCCAAAACTGTGCATTGCAACAGACCCTGACGAGATTCTGTCACTTGCATTAAGAAGAAAAGAGGAGGAGCTGATCAAAATTAAAAAAGGAGGAAAGCAGATCATTGAAAAAATAAAAAAAGTCGTCAACACGGACAACAAGACAAACGTCCCAACATTTCGTGTCATACAGGGCATAGAGAACATCAGTTCCCAAATTGAGAGAATTCTAGAAGACAGCACCGGCATGCTGTATTTTGTAACTACCCTAACAGACGTATCAAGACTGTATCACTCAAAGATTCCCGAAAAGATCAAGCTTGCACAAAGGGTGGGCGGAGACGTCCGACTCATAGTTGACGAAGTACCACCAAAAATGACACCGTTTGTGAAAAGATTTGGGTTAAACGAGGTACGAATAGGAAAGCTTCCATCAAAAGGAAGGATCGTGGTGTCAAAAAACTGCCCAGTAACTGGAAGACTACTCATGTCAGACTCTGCAGTAAGAGGAACCCTGCACGAAAATACCGACACAGAATGTGCCTTGTTTACAAACTCCGAAGAGATGACAAATAACATATTCACACTGTGCGATTTCCTTTGGAAGACTTCCAATCAGCTAATTATCTGATTTTATAGAATCGACTAAAGGCACTCTTACCTCAAGTTCGGCTCAACCCACAAACAAGACACAGAATGTCTGCGAGTGTCAGATTCTCCAAGTTTTTTTTCACTCGCAGGAGTTTCCTAAGAAACCCGTATTGTTCCGCATTAAACGGATGATAAAGTTTGCTAAACATGTTCGTTCTTTTTAGACGACGTCCAAATCATATCATAGAAAAAATAAAGAAAATCGATGGTCGAGAAGCACCTAAACAGGATTTCAGACAAGGAAAAGGAGAACACAGATGATGACGAGTGGTCGCATATCACAGGTGTTGGATCAAAAATCGAGGTAATCGACCCCTTATCAGTAACCGACAGATCAATCATTTTTGGAAAAGACGTTGCCCCCTCAACAAAGGAGGACATAGTAAAAGAAAAGACAGAATTGTTCAAAGATCAGATGGGCAACACGACACAGTACCTGAAATTTGTCAATGCCCACCTTGCCGCAAAAAAGGAAAGACTGGACAAAATCAAGGAGCGCGAAAAAAAATTCAAAGAGGAAATAGAATCGCTCCAAGGTGACGCAGTAAAGTCAAGAGCGGATCTTGACAAGATAAAATACAAACACATAACAGAAAACGACGAAAAGTCACTAGTAATTCACATGGAGTCGGAGCTGGAACAGATAAAGGAAAAGCTCACCCACCAGGAATCACAGATAGAAAAGACACGGACGGAGCTGCAGCAAAAAGAGGATCAGCTAAAACACCTGCAGGAGGAAATTGCGGAAAAGAACAAGAGAAAGTCATCTGTCCCGGAGGATCCATTGTCAGTGATACGCGAGGAATTGGCAAAGCTTGGAATCAGCGGCGATTCCGGAAAACTGGCAGGCGCGCTAAACGCACTGTCAGGAATCGTAAACAAGAGCCAGTCGCAATCCCAGATTGAATAGGGCGCATATTGCGATTTTCTCAGGAACATTTTTTTGTAGTGAAAATTTTTCGTAAAAC
>DATIGB010000120.1:0-14698 GCA_035454985.1 Candidatus Nitrosotenuis sp. | reverse complement strand
CTTTTTTACTTTTTTGCCACCATTCAAGATAGTCATATTGCTTGTCTTCGCGAGTTGCCTCACGTCTGTTTAATCTGTCTCTTATGTCGTTTACTCCTTCTCTGGTAGCATAAAGGCCGCATTTTTTGCAGATAAAGTGCTTTGTTACAGGATCAAATTTCATAGGAATCTCAATTTCTTCTATGAGTTTTTGGATTCCCTCTGGACTTTCGCTTTCAGCCTGACGCTCAAATACTGCTTTACGTTCTTTTGCAAAACATTCTGGGCAATTTACCAATACTATAGTCAAAAAATTTTTCCATAAAAGCGTTCCCACAGGAGTTCTGATCGCATACAGGTATTCTGGTACGCGGATTATGTCGTCATCCCGTTAGGTCCGTTCGCCCATCGAAATACCGCGTACCAGACACAGTAATTCGTCTGAAAAAGCTATTATCTTTTGTCTTCGAGCATCTGAGACGCTATTCTCGCTGCGGTTTGAGCTCCATTTGGCACAAAATTTTCCTTAAATTGTCGTATTGATTCCTCAAACACACCATGGTTTTCTCGTATCTCTAGTATTGCCCTGATGACTTGTTTTCTGCTTTTTGCGCCAATTCCCAACCCGTGCTCTTGCGCCCACTGTATTTGATTCGTCTGCTCATCATAAACCGGCATTCCAATTATCGGTTTTCCCTTTATTCCGATAATCTCTCCCATAACGGTATGCGAGCCGTTTATGACAGCATATTTGCAATGATCTAGTGTCGTTTCCTTTTCTTCCTCTGATAGAAATCCGACATCAATTTGTATCCAATCAATTTTCTTTTCCAAGGCATCGGCAAAAGAGTAGGCCTTGCCGTCTTTTCCAAGAACCTTGTCAATTAATGGATCGTTTACGGCCTGAGAAATTATTCTTTTTTCATTTTTTATCTCGTCGGCATGAAAAACCTCTTCATATTTTTTACCAGTTATCATGTTTGTTGACTTGTTACCTGTACGCATCCAGTAACCAAAATCTGCACCTTCAATCAGTCTTTCAAAATCAGTTTTTTCCTTTGGGTTTCTCTTTTTGCTGGTTGCAAAATGCCCTGCATAAACTACTTTTTCCTTTATTTTGTCTGGAAAATTCAAGTTATATTCACATATGGTATATGGTGGGGGAGAATCCGCCACAATTATTTTAGTTGCTTTAGCAATCTGTTTTGCAATAAAGACTGCACCCGGATAAAAATAGAAATGTGATTTCCAAAACTTGGGCATAAACTGGTTTGTGACAAAAATTGACTTGATTTTTCTGTTTTTCGCAAGAACGTTTGGACCCATGTCGCCGTCATTAATCACAAGATCAAATCCAATTGTATCAAATAGCTTGGCCTCCTTTCGCAAACAGCTGCTGACCTGTTTGACCAATGGTGGCTTGCCAGAAATAGGCAAAAGTAAATTCAGCATTGACAGACAAATACTCGGGCCATATTTTCCATCAATCGGCGTTGGCATCAAAATTTCGTGTATGTTCGATTTTTTGTCTGGGAACCGTGTGAGTAATTTTTGATAGATCTCCTCCTTACTGGAGTAATGAACCTCATACTCGCCTTTGATGTAGTTTGACAGCTCGTCGTTTAGTGACATCATCCTGGAATAATGTCCGTTTCCCCATGAGTAGATGAACTGTCCTATCTTCTTCACAGACTCAACTCAAAATGGCCGGCATAAATTTTCAATGTTTGCCCATGGAATCCAAAATATCATGTATATTATTTGGTCCAACCTTTACTGTGACGGATTTTTTTTCATTCATGAACTTGGCTGCAATATCTGAAATCTTGCCATCCTGGCCAGTTTTTTCAAATTTAATTTTTCCAATCTTTTCGATCTTGTGTAGGTATTTGCCCAAGCCTATCTCCTTTGCAGTTTTGATTATGGAATCGTCAATTCCTGCAAGGGCAATCCACGGAAGGCAATCATTCCGCAATATGATATTTACATTTTCATCAATAAACCACAATGGAAACGCAAGGGGGGAAAGCGAAAGAGACACTCTTTTGATTTTTTCAAGTTTTGCCACATGACAAAGAATCTGAGTTACAATCTTGATCTTTGCCTGAACTGACTTTGTATTTTGCCCCTTGGTTGGAATCTCAAAAAAATCCAAAGTAATTTTGTCCTGTACCGTTCTTGGAAGAATGCGATTTATCATTTTGACCAAATCATGCAGATTGGAATCATCATGACACACAATAATTTTTACAGCAAACCCTTGCTTGATTGACTCAAGACAGGAAATCGCCGACATCTCATCGTAAACACAACATACCGCGATGTCATCCTGTGAATTGTATGGTATTCCACCATGGCCGTCATCCATGAAAATGGAAACATATGCATTTTTCTTTGTTAAAAAACAATGGATCAGTTTGTCATGCTTTTCCTCGCTTCCCGGCCTTGAATCCATCTGAATGGTTTTTTCAATTAATGCCGCTGTTGCTGCAACCTCCACGTCTTTTGGCAAATATCCAGACGAATATCCTTCCACTTTGACATAAAACTGCTCTCCACGAAGTAAAAGGCTAGAGCCAATCTTTGCTATTGTGGAAACTACCACATCAAACTTGTTTTCGACGCGTCTTGCAATTGCTATTTTATCAATCCCAAAAAGCAGATTGATTGCAGATGATGCAAAGACAGGATCATTTGCATCAATTACAACAAGGTCGTCATCCCGCGTAATCTGACTAATTTTCTGATTGTTTATTTTTAGGATTTTTTTGATGTTATTGACAAGGAGGGTTTTTTTGTTTTTGGCAAAAATTGACGGAAAAACAACCACAAAGGCATTTTCATTCATTTTCTTCAATTAATGCAGCCTGTTTATAATTTTGAACGATTTGGGTGCAAACGCACCTCGTAATAATTGTGAATCTCTGCCTGATAAATACGGCCGATCTTTTCTGCGTAAGATTATAAAACAAACTAAAGCCGAGACTAGTATTGGGAAAATTCACTCAAGGGGAAATTGATAAAATTAATTCTAACCTAAAGACACCGGAAGATGCTCTAAGATGGGCATTTGACAACCTACATGACAAGGTTGCAAAAGCATCAAGCTTTGGGGCGGAAGACGCTGTAATTACAGATATGATGATAAAACTAAATCCAAAGGCGAGATTTTTTACATTGGACACAGGGAGACTAAACCAAGAAACGTACGACGTAATGGACAGAACCAGCAAAAAATACAACATTCGTTTTGAGGTAATGTTTCCAGATACCGAGGAGGTTCAGCAAATGGTAAGAACCAGAGGAATCAACTTGTTTTACGAAAGCGTGGACAACAGGAAGCTTTGCTGTGAAATAAGAAAGGTCAAGCCACTAAACAAGATTCTAAGCACTCTTGACGGCTGGATAACTGGTCTAAGACATGATCAAAACGAAAACAGACAAAAAGCGTCCATGGTTGAAATAGACAAAATGCATGGTGGAATACTCAAAATAAATCCGTTGATTGATTGGACGTGGGAACAAACACTGAACTACGTAAGAAAACACGAACTTCCCTACAACAAGCTACTTGATATGGGCTATACCAGCATAGGCTGTGAGCCATGTACAAGGGCAATAAAGCCCGGCGAGGACCTGAGAGCGGGACGTTGGTGGTGGGAGATTGACACGCATAAGGAGTGTGGCCTTCATATGGACCACAGCAAAACGACATGAGCCAAAGCGCTGGATCTATAGCGCCTCATGGCGGCAAACTGGTAAACCGGATTACACAAAAAGACACGTCAGGAATGTATTCATTTTCTATAAGTGAGGATCTGGCAAACGACGTAGAAAACATCGCTGATGGAATTTTCAGTCCGCTGGAGGGCTTTCTTTTACGCGAGGATTTTGAATCAGTGATAAACAAGGGAAGACTGGCAAACAATTTGCCTTGGACAATCCCAATTGTATTAGATGTAGACAAGGAAACCGCTGCTAGGATGAAAGAAACTGGAGATGTTCTGTTAAAGGCAAAGCATGGCGAGTTTGCAATTTTGCATGTAGAGGAGACATACAAATTTGACAAAGAGAAGGCGGCAAAGGCAGTTTATGGAACCACTGACGTGAATCATCCAGGTGTAGCAAAAACATTTTCGATGAATGAGTTTCTGGTTGGAGGAAAAATTGATTATGTAAAGCGGCCCTCAGACGATCCTATCAGAAAATACCGAATGAGTCCACTCCAAACAAGAAAATCATTCTCGGATGCCAACTGGAAGTCGATTGTTGCATTCCAAACAAGAAATCCGCCGCATGTTGCGCACGAAATGCTGCAAAAAACATCACTAACAACGCATGACGGCGTTTTTGTAAATCCCTTAATAGGAAAGAAAAAATCAGGCGACTTTGTCGATGAGGTAATCATAGAAGCATACGCAACACTGATTGAGCATTATTACCCAAAAAACAGGTCCCTTCTTGCAACACTTCACACAGAAATGCAGTATGCAGGGCCAAAGGAAGCAATACATCATTCTATTATGAGGCAAAACTATGGCTGCACCCACATCATAATCGGCAGAGATCACGCGGGGGTCGGAAAATTTTATTCACCGTTTGCAGCACAAGAAATATTCTCAGACTATCCTGATCTGAAAATACAGCCAATCTTTTTCCCGGCGTTCTACTATTGTAGGAAATGCCTGGCATTTACAAACGATCACGCATGTCCACACGGGGAGGAGTTCAGAGAGCAGATTAGCGGAACCAAGCTTAGGGCACTAATTGACGAAGGAAAATCCCCATCCGAGTTCATTATGCGCCCAGAGGTTGTCAAAGTAATCATGAACCACAGAAAGCCCTTTGTGGATTAGGTCTGTCATATCATGAAATACAAAACACACATTTTGATCTTATCTGTATTTGTCATGGTCTTTCTGCCTGCACATGCGCAGAATTATTCAAATCCATCATTAATACTCCAAACAGTAGATGTGTCTCCAGACGAATTCAACAAAGTTTCACAGGACGCAACAATAACCAAACTAGATAATACTCACACTGGGAGCTGGCAAATTACAATTGACAACAAATTGTTGTACGCAAATCCAAACGGTAGTGCAATTGTGCGATTTTATGACGCAAATACTCCTGGCAAGTTCATTGAGGTTGGCATGGATAGCCCATCTGACCGCCGACTCTGGGTTGGGCTGCAGCTGCCTGATGAGGGATACTTTTCTGTCACGCATGTAGATAAGGATGGGTGGTCTGACAGTACCAAAATCATTCTGGCATACAATGACGATCAAGGTGTATCTATCAGCAATGGAAAACGAGTAGTTGTGACAAATCTGGATCTGAGAGGATTTGCCGTAAATGCCTATTCTGTGTATGGCATGGTGGAATCGACAGATCCTCCGGCAATAAATTCTGGGACATTCACATTTGATGTGATATCCGGTGATGTATCAAAGAACCCGTTTCACTTTTTCCCATTTTATGTGAGTGGAGCTGCTGCAGCACTAGTTGGTATTTTATTGCTAATCAAGAAGCGTTCCTAGTCTTGTAGTATTTGCATAGCTTCTTGATTTTACAAACATGACACATTGGAGATATGGGCTTGCAGATGTTCTGCCCGTACATGACAAACGTATCGTTTACCTTCAACCAATATTTTTTTGGTATTTTCTCCATTAGTGCAAACTCTGTTTCTTCCGGTGTTTTTGTTTCAACAAGGCCAATCCTGTTTGATATTCTGTGAACATGAATATCAACCGGAATGGCTGGTTTTTCAAAGGCATACACCAAAACGCAATTTGCTGTTTTTCGTCCAACTCCTGGAAGCATAATTAGCTGATCCAAGTTGGGGGGGACCATGCCTTTGTATTGCGACTCAATTATTTTTGCAACGTCAATTATACGCTTTGCCTTTACATGGTAGAATCCAATTGATCTTATGATTTTTTCAACATCTCTTATTTTTGCATTCGCAAGATCTTTTGCTGTTTTATATTCGGTAAATAGTTTTTTTACAACCTTTGCCGTGTTCTCGTCTTTTGTTCTTGCGGAAAGAATTGTCCCAATCAGAATGCTGAAGGGATTGCCATCTTCGGCATCGTGCAGTTCTCTTAGTGCAGTCATTCGTGGCGGCTTTACAGAATTCATAGTTTTCATCATGCCGCCGAGGATTTTTTCCATTATGTTTTGTTAAATCATAATTCCATAATAACCTAAACGTAAAAACAGAAGTATTATACTACTTTGGTCTGATATCAAGCCGTGGAGCTAACAAAAGAAGAAGAATCCGCACTAAAGGGGGAACATGGTGAAACCATGGAGACTGCATACAGGATACTGGTAGCAATTGGCGAAGCAACAAACGCAGAAAAACTTGTTCCAATAAAGTGGGCACATCTATCCGGCGTCAATTATAACACAATCGGAGATGCAGGAGAGGAATTTCTTTCAAAACTTAGCCGGGATGCAAGAGTAAAGGTGATGACCACTCTTAATCCAATGGGATTTGACTTTGATAGCGTTTCAAAATATGATCTAGATAAAAACTTCATAGAAAAACAACAAAGCATCAAACAATCGTATGAAAAAATGGGCGTAATACCGTCGTTTTCATGCATTCCGTACGAAATATTTGATTTACCAGAAAAAGGGACACAGGTCTCGTTTGCAGAAACTAACGCCGCAATCTATGCAAACTCGATTGCACACCTAAAAACAAACAAAGAGAGTGCGTTTAGCGCACTCGCAAGTGCACTCACTGGAAAAACCCCATACTCCGATCTGAGAATAGATGATTCGCCAAACCTCACTATTAAAATGAAAATTGATGAGCCAAATGAGCTTGCATTTGGTATGCTTGGATATTTTACAGGAAAACTCGCAGATAACTCTGTTACCATATCCGGCGTATCGAAGATGAATAAACGAAGCTGCAAATCACTCTGCGGTGGAATGGGAACATCTGGTAGGTGTGGAAAATTCTTTCTGGGCGAGGGAAAAGCGGATGCAGAAAAAATTGATTTTGGAAAAAAAGAAATGCAAAATATCTATGATGAACTCAACACATCCGAGCGTGGCGATATAATCACACTTGGCAGTCCGCAGCTTGGACTGGAAGAAATGGCAGATCTTTCCTCTATGCTAAAGGGAAGATCATTTAGTAAACGCTGCATGGTATTTTGCCCGAGGGTAGTACAGGAGCAGGCAAGAAAAATTGGTTACACAAATGAGATTGAAAGAGCGGGCTGTGAGATACTTTCTGATTGTTGCACCTGTCTTACTCCGCTAGTTGACAAAAACGAGATTGACTCTGTCACGACAAACAGCATAAAAGGTGCATATTATCTGAAAAACTCAAACGGTGTAGACATTAACCTAAAACCGCTATCACAAATCATAAAAGACGAAACAAAATGACATTCAAAGTAATCGTAAAAGGCAAGGCAACAGGAAGGATAATGAGGACTAATACTCCAATAAACTTTCTTGGAGCGGTTGACAAAAAGACAGGTGTAATTCATGATGAAAAGCATGATCTTGTGGGAAGATCGATTAAAGATTTCATTCTTGTATTTCCATATGGGGTTGGAAGTAGTGTCGGTGCATATACGATTTATTCACTCAAGTCAAACAAGTCTGCACCGCTTGCGATGATCTGCACCAAGGCAGATCTTAGTGTAGCCTCAGGATGTGCACTTGCGAACATACCGATGGTAATTGCAACAGAACTTGAAAAACTTGAGAACGGCAAAGAAATCACACTTGATACCGAGTCAGACAAACTCATAGTTTTTCGCGAATGATTTTCCCCCCTGGGACCTCCTCTTTGAAAATCACGCCCTCAAATGAAGACACCGTGGTTTTCTTATCCCTCCAGCAATTGTTTGGAAGTCCTGCCTTTTGGCATGTATGGGAAAGAAATTCTTCTTCGGTCCAACCATATTCAACTGGAACCTGTGGGAGTAAAAGACCTGAGTAAAACCCCTGCCTTACTATCAGACCGTCTCTGCCCACCTTAATGCGCGATACCAGTTTGGAAGGATCATCCACTTTGATTTCAACAGGCGGTGTAAGAACCGTCACTTCAAATGTTATCTTGCCAAGCTCATCTTCCGTAACTGGTGAAAATCTCGGATCCTCAGTAGCTGCCGCAATTGCAGCATCAACCAACGCGCTATTCAATCTTCTTGGCATGGGAAACCCAATACAACCACGAAGATCAGATGAAATATTCAGCGTGACAAATAGACCAGCATCAAAGGAAAACTTTTCCTTTATTTTTTCATCAAGCTCTAATTTGCGATGCTTTGTAATGTATTCTGTAACGATTTTTCGTGCAGTTTGCACAAGTAGTATGCCATCATCATCAGTAAGACTATAGTTTTTCATTGACTACACCGATAAATTTCTGCATGTTTCTAATATGAGTTCCCTCCCAGTATACGTGATCACAGGAGTCGCAAAGCCAAAACTGTTGTACGTTTTGTGCTACTTTTGCGGGAATGCGATCTACAATTTTTTCTTTTTCTACTGGTTGGATGATTCCATTGCATACGGTGCACCTGGTGTTCTTCATGTCAATTTCACATCTCTTGAGGTTTATTTTTCTGCAAATCTCGATAATTTGATTCATTTCATCCGTATCAAAAAGATCTATTACAGTTATGTTTTGTTTTTTGCAAATGTTTGTGATTTTATGATCTCTTGTGACAAGAATACGGTTCTCGTTTTTTGCAATCGATAATAACTGATCATCATTAATTGTCGCATAGTATTTGCAATCAAATCCAAATAAACGAAGCTTTCTTGCAATATTTCCAAGCATTGCATCTGCTAGAAATTTTGGCTTATTGCTCATCCTTTTTTTGAACTACTTCTGTCACATGACTTGTACCTGCCGGAAGCACACGAACAAAATCATCTACAGTAAAATGCGCCACAACATCTTCTTGCACATGAACAAAACTAGACCTGATTTTTTTTGCAGTATCAGCCATTTCTGCTCCGCCTGGCTCGATTACTGCATAACAAATGCATCTCTTCTTTATGGGCTCAAGTGGACCGCATGTGATCATGTGATAATTATTTTCTTTCAGTATTCCAACTGCCAGTCTCAGCGTTGAAATCTTGACAAAATTCTTCTGTCCTTCTAGCACAAAGGAACCCCTTGTTAGAAATTGCCCGCTAGGAGCCGCCTTTTTTACCTGATCTGGGTTAATCCAATACGCGCTCATTCCGTACATTGCCTCTCTCCATGCTCTGCTAAAACAAACCGTTGCATGTGCTACCTCATTTAATGAGTCAAATGGGATTGGATCGGGTGTATCCTTTAGTATGAAAAACGGCGAGCCAAAGATTTCTGCATGGAACACCTTGTCATTCTTTCCGAGATGCTTTCTGATTATTGCGGAATTTGATGAAGAGTCCCTTCCGCCTATTGCTAATAGTCCGTCTGAGGTATAAAACCATCTGTATCTTTCATGCCAGTTTTTCTTTTGTACCTGGGTGTATGTGACATATTCTTTTGCTGTATCTATCTGAGCTTTGAGTCGTTGGATTTCTTTCTGGTTTCTTCTTTTTAGAAATTCTATTGACTCTGTTGCTGAAGATTGGCGTTTTGACTCATCAAATAATGTGGATGCAATTGCAGGGATTGACGAATCTGATTTTATTTGGATCTTTTCGTCGCCAACTTTTATGAAAACAAGTCCTCTTTCTTTTACAAGTTCTGCGTTTAGCTCCTTTAATTTTTCAATTGCGTAAGGATCGGTAATAGACGTAATTCCTCTCGATGGAAATTCAAAAAGTGATTTTGCAATTTTTGTGATGCTCTCTGATCTCTCCTTGACAAGCAGTATTGCCTTGTCCTGTTCATCAATTTTGCTTTGCAACTCGTCGATTTTTTTATCTAAAGAGCTACTCTGTGTGATCTTACCTCCGTCAAGCAGCGTTTCAGAAAACACTTTATCCAATCCCTCCATGAAAGTTGGAACTTCTGTGCGCTCTTGGGTCTGTGCAGTGCTTATCTGTATGGGATAAACGTCAAAGCCCTTTTCGGTTTTGGCTATGAATGGCTGGTGATCACCATTTGCGACTTTGTGCACCAAGTTGTTCGTCGCATCAACTATGGACGCAATGTTTTCGTTTGTAAGATCACGTCCAGGCGTATTTGGATCTATTTTTGTGATGCTTATGATTTCTTCTGCATATTTTGCAGGCAGTCCAAGCGTTCTGCCGATCCACTTGATAACTGGAGTTGACACAGAAGAAATTTCTTGAAAATCTTTTTCACTTATCTCAAAAACGTTTAACCCATTTTGTGGCGGTGGTGTATATGTCACGCCCACCCGAAGCTCCCTATGTCTTACCTCAATTGAATGCAATAATGCCAGAATTTTCATTTGTTTGTTGCATAGTATGATGTTTCCATCCCCAAAAAACTCACAAATTAGAATAAACTCCTTGTCAAACCCACTAAATGTAAGATAAGCTATTCTTTCAACTTCAAGCTGCTCTATTTTTGTAATCTTTAATCTTGCAAGATCGTCTCGCAGCCGTTTTACCAACTTGTTATCCTCAATTTGATCAATTTTGATGTTAGTTAACCACATGCCGATTGTGGACAAGACCAAGAACAGATCGGGTCTTTCAGGATGGTGAAGCTTGAAAAGTATGCTTTCGCGGTTTATCCCGTAGATGTTACTTACATAGTAACCCTCAGTTGTTTTTGATATTTCGTTTACAAGATAGCGTAACTCGATTCCAGCTAGTGTCACATGTAAGAATTATTGCACCCAAAATATACTCCTACTGATATTATAGACATGCCTGTGACCAAAGATTTTAAACAAGGATAATCGGAGTCAACCTAGAAATTTCATTGACAAAACACCCAAAAAAGAAGGCTCCTAAATCAGATGATCCTGCAAATGACGATATTCCGGAGACTGAACCGATTAACACAGAAGATGAACTAGTACGACGAAAAAGACTACTTGATAGGCTGTTTTGGATTCGTATAGGACTTGCCGCTATAGGCGGTACAGTTGCAACATTTCTTTTTGAGTCAGTTGAAGGCGAAGAAAGAAGATGGGCCTCAATTATCTTTATGATTATAATTTTTGTAGTTTCTGCAGTAATCGGAAAGGGAATGAAAATAGGGCTACCACCGTCGGATAAGAAAAAGTTGGTTACAACTGGGATCGGCACATACGTGTTCGTTTATCTTTTCATGTGGATTCTCTCATACACGCTAATACATCATCCAAGCATTGATCTGGCAGCAATAAAACCACTCTAATGACACTCAGACATGTGGAAATTTAAAACTCCTGGCATACCAGATGAATATTTTGAAAGAACCGAAGATGTGCCAATAACAAAAGAAGAAGTAAGAGCAATTCAGATAAGCAAGGCACGACTCTGTCCGGGATACACTGTATATGACATTGGATGTGGAAGCGGTTCCATAACTGTTGAGGCTGCACTGCAAATTGAACCAGGTGGAAAAATTTACGCTGTTGACATTGATCCAAAGGCAGTAGATCTTACAAGAAAAAATCTTGATAAATTTGGCATATCAAACGTGGATATAATTCTGGGCGATGCAAAGCAAAAGATTCCCAACCTTCCTTTGGCTGATGCGATTTTTATTGGCGGGACTGGCGGAGACACAAGGGACATTGTGAATCTTTGTTATGACAAACTAAAACCCGGCGCAAGAATTGTGGTCGGAATAATTCTCATTGAAACGCTTTATTCCGTTATGGAAGCAATGAATAAACTGAATTTTGGCTCTGTTGATATGACACAAATTACAATATCAAAAAGCAAAAAGACGTCTACCGGTACAATGATGCTTGCAAGAAACCCAGTCATGGTAATATCTGCAACAAAAAATTAGCTCAATCAACTTTTAACTGGGAAAATTTTGATTCAAAGCATGCATGACTTGATTTGTGTAGGGTGCGGCCCAGGCGATCCTGAGTTGCTGACAGTAAAGGCAGTCAAGGCAATAAAAGATGCCGAAGTCATAGCGTGCCCGACAGCAAAGGAAGGTAAACCAAGTATTGCGCTTTCTGTAATAGAGTCAATACTTGACAAGTCAAAAAACCCAGAAATAGTAAACCTTGTCTTTCCAATGGTAAAGGACAAAGAAACACTAGAAACCACATGGGAGAACAATACCAAAATTTTAGCTCAAAAGGTTTTAGAGGGAAAAAAAGTTGTCTATCTAACGGTTGGTGATCCATATCTGTATAGTACATGGATATACTTGAACAGGGAACTACAGGCCAAATTTCCACAAATAAATGTCTCTGTAATTCCTGGAATCGTTTCAATGTTTACATTTGCATCAAAAGCCGGAATTAGTCTGGCGGAGGGGGCTGAGACCATGGCAGTAATTCCGTCGTGTTATGATTTGTCACGAGTAAAGGAAACTGCACGAAACTGTGACACAATGATCTTTCTCAAAGATGGCAGATACTTTGATCAGGTTATTACCCTGCTCAAGGAAGCTGGATTTTCCGACGATTCAATTTTTGCAATTGGCCAAGATCTTGGAACTCCGAATGAAATTGTAAGAAAAATGAAACTAGGCGAGGTTAGCGAATCAACAATGACTACAAAGTATTTTTCCATCATGGTGGTAAAACGTGTCTAAAGTTTACTTTGTAGGGTGCGGTCCAGGCGATCCAGATCTTATTACAGTAAAGGCAAAAAAGTTACTTCAAAAGGCTGATGTTGTCGTATATTCTGGCTCTCTAATCCCTGATCAAATACTCAAGATGGGCAAAAAAGCAAGACTGCATGATGCGGCGGGTTTGGTGCGCGAAGAAATTTTTGAAATTTTGAAAAAAAATGCAAAACAAGGCAAGGTTGTAATAAGATTGCATGATGGGGATCCCGCTATATATGGCGCAATAAGGGAACAAACCGATAATTTGCAAAAGGAAGGAATTGAGTTTGAAATAGTTCCAGGTGTTACGTCCTTTTTGGCGTCATCAGCTGCCTTGGGGCTTCAATTGACCTTGCCTGGAGTAACTCAAACCATCATAATAACAAGAGCAGAAAAGCGCACCGCTGTCCCTAAGCAGGAACGGATTTCAGAGCTTGCCAAGCACAAATCCACCATGATTTTCTATCTAAGCGTACATCTGTTGCAGGACATAGTGAAGCAGGCGATTGAGGGGGGCTACCCAAAATCAACACCAGCTGCAGTAGTGTATAGAGCAAGTTGGCCTAATCAAAAAATTATTGTTGGAACTTTGGAAGATATTGTAAAAAAAGTCTGGGCAGAAAAAATCACTCGAACCGCCATAGTGATAATCGGAGATGTAATACAGCCAAAGTCATACGAATATTCCAAATTATATGACAAAGCGTTTAGTCATGGATATAGAAAGGCAAAGAAATCCTCTGTAAGCAAATAATGGCTTAGCTAAATACAATAAAAATAAAGAGAGATTGTAGTCGTAATTGACTAGTTAATTGTCGTTGTTCCGCCCACATTAATGGTCCATTGGACTGTAAGTGAGTCGGTAGGTGCCATCGTGATTGTCGAAAACACTTGTCTTGCAAACATTGCATCAGTTTGGTAGTTGGCTGCTGTATCATTGAATATGCCTGACTCGTTCACTGTCTTGGAACTAGTACCAGAATTCGTAAATGTTGCTGCCAGTACTACTTGTGCTGCTCCTGTTGAAGTACTAGAAGTAGAATTATTCCATGTTACTGTTGTTGCTGCCTTTCTTACAAGACCTGGATTGTTGCCTGCACTTCCAGTGTTGTTGTGTGAACCGTAAAGTCTCACATCAGTGGATAGTGGTGAGCTAGGAGTTCCTGATTGTGATGCACTAACATTTCCGATTTCAATGTAACGGAATCCTATAGTGTTTCCTCCTGCACAAACACTGTTACCAGCAGCTGCCGGTGCTTGTTGGAACAATAGCTTTAGTGCACAGTTTTCTCCTTGATTGACAATCAAGTTGTCGCTTTGTCTGTACTCTTTGATATTACCTTCGGAATCTAATAGTGTTGTAGTTACATGTCCTGTAAATAATCCGGTTGTACCAAGACTGGTTTGATCTGCCTTTGTTATGGTTACTCCAAAAATACCAGAGCCAAACAGGCCAGCTACAACTGCTAGAGAGACTCCAAACAGTATAGTCGTACTATATTTCATTAAGATCCAGACCATAATATGATATATATCGATTATGGACTTTTTTTAGATATATTCTTGCCAAATTGGCACTTTTAGACATGATCAGCTCACTTTCCAAAAGGTATATCTTGATTTTTTATGTAAAACTGTTGCATTGCTATTATATGCGAGTATTCTTCTGCTGATTTTTTCTGGGCTTGGCATTGCTTACGCCTTTGAGCCTATACCAATAACTGTTACAGGTACGGCTGATAAAATAATTTTTGATGGAAAGTGGTCTTTTGAATTTGAATGGAAAGCATCAAGTCTTAATACCTATTCATATGATGATGGTACCACAGTTATACTGCGAAGCTCCCATCAAGGTGATTTTGTCTACATACTCTTGGATTCTATAACAGATTACTATCTGGATACAATGGATGATTATGCAATTGTCTGCTTTGACACACAAAATGATAAATCAGTTAAAGCCAACACTGATGACTATTGTTTCATGACTTCTTTGGATGGGAAGAACAGCTTTACATATCAGGGTGGTTACACGTCAAT
>DATIGB010000119.1:0-2421 GCA_035454985.1 Candidatus Nitrosotenuis sp. | reverse complement strand
ACTCTTTGTTGCCACTTTCGGAGGTTGTGCATTTGATTTGCAACTTGGTAATTGATTGTCTTTCCGGAATAATCCTTCGTGCTGATGGAAATTTCCGTTGCAATTCCCAAGTCGTGTTGCGAAAAAGTAGTCTGTCCGCTTGCTCGTGTGAGCTTTGTTCTTTCTTCGATGCTTGAGCTTTTTGATTCTGGGCCATAGTCTGCCATCTGTTCCATGACTACAATTCCGCACATGGAACAAATTTGCTCGCCATTATGAACATCATCAACTAGTGATGATTTGCATTCTGGGCAGCATGTTTGTAGTTCTGTTATGTTCATCTTTTTCTCCTAAATTTATCTCGTTTAATCACAGGTTCGTCAAGGGCGTACACTTTTTGGTCGATGTATTTTTTGATATTGTTTGTCAGGGATATTGCTGAAGCATATGGCTTTGATACCGGACCTATCAATTCCGTTACCTTGGCAATCTTTCTTCCAGTGTTGTCACAAACAATTTTGCCTTCATCAAGTGGTACCTTGAGTCGTATGATGACCCTGCCACTACTGGCCAAGTGCATAATTTCCCCTACCTCCTGCAATTAAAGTCTAGAATCACCAAGTGCTAATCATATACTTCTGTCAACTTTACTTTAGCTGCAAGCTATATTGAATTTTATTTCGTCTGTTTTGCTCTTTTTGCGACAAGTTTTTCTGAAATCTTGTAGAGCACTTTTGCCTTTGGAGAACCTTTTGGTAATGTGATGTATCCTGACCTAACAAACGCCCTCCTTGGGAATCGAACTTTTTCATCAGATTCTGTCATTTCAAATCCTGCCTCTTTTGCAGCATCCGCTAGTTCTTTGAGCGAAGGATCAAAAACACACTTGTCCTTTGGAAGTCTTCGTCCCATTCTTTTTGTTAGTGTCTTGTTGAAATAATCTAACCAGATTACGATGTGTTCGTAATCTTTCATTGAATCACTTTAAGAGAATTGCGTTTACTACCCCGTGTTGCCCCGGTCTTGACACAACACGGCATTTGCCGTTTTCAGTTTCCAAAATCGCACCCTTGGAAATAACGCCACGTCTCTGATAGTCGCTATTTGTTGCGTTTTCTAGAACTTTGAGAATTTTGGTCTTTTTCACTTTCTTATCTGGCATTGCCAAATTAACATAATCAATTGTTTTTAGTCCCGTCTTTATGTGGTTTGCACGAACCTCTCTAATTACTGTGACCTGAGCCCCAATATTTGCCTCATTTGGAAATCTGTCCATGTCGTACTTTCTTCTAGTTCGTAACGGATGTCGTCTTCCGCCCGTTATCTTGCTTGTTGAAAGATTCTCTACTGACCTCTTCACAAAGTCGGTTCATTTTTACTCTAATTTATACACAACGCAAAAATTCCCAAATGTTTGGCATTGCCAAATCAAAAATCACGCTTGTTGGGTAATCTGTTCTTGGCTTGAAACCGACTCTGCCGGAACCCTTCTGGCCTTCTTGAATAACTTTTGTTTTAGGACGTCCGCATCACCACTAATTCCGAAATATTTTTGGAATTTTGTAGTGGTTGTGTAAATTTTCAACCTGCCAACATTTTGGTGGGTGATGTAGTCTAACTGCTGAAGCTCCTTGAGGTGTGAGTAAACTCCAGTTCCTCTTGTCTCTACTAGTTGTTTTGACGATATTGGCTGCATGTATGCTATGTACGATAGCGTCTTTAGGGTTGCATTTGGCAAAATTGGTTTTGATGCGTATCTCCTAATCACACTGTTGAATTCTGGTTTCAGCTGAAATACATATGAGCCATCTGGAAGCGTGGCCACCTCAATTGCTCTAAAAGCTGATTTTGTTTTCTTCTCTATTCCACCAAGTAAGGCAAGCGTCTTCGTTCTGGATTCTGTACCTGACGCCTTGATTAGCTCCTCTATAGAAAGAGGCCTTCCTGCAGAATATAGTGCTGCCTCTAGTCTCGCCGTTGCCTCGCCATCGTCTTCGATTTTCGTCATGATTTTCTACGCCCCGTTTTCTGTAATTATTGTTATTTTGATGTCGTCTTCTATCTGCTCCAAGTCTACTTTTTGATCTCTTGCCAAAAACAAAATCGCAAAAAAACACCTTATGGAATCAATCGTATCCAAGTCAGTAATTATTGAGTTTAGAAATCCAGTGCCTGTGTCTCCTATCTTTCTTAGTATCAAGTCCTCGTATTTGCCAATTATGTTCTCAAGCGATACAAAATAGTCCTTAAAGTCGGGTACTTCTACTGGCTCAAACCTGAGATGTCCTCCCCTCCTTGAACTGGGGTTTGCAATTGCCCCAATCAGGTTTTCCAACAGCGAGAGCAGCTCATCTAACGTGACTGGATATGTTGACTCGTGCCTGTATGGTATGTTGAGCATTTCGACATCCACGTCAATTCTTCCTCTTAGTGGTTTTTTCG
>DATIGB010000118.1:0-2644 GCA_035454985.1 Candidatus Nitrosotenuis sp. | reverse complement strand
AAAGGAGATAGTTGATGCCGCAGTCGAAGGCCTGGATTTTGTGCAAGGCGTAATCGTACTAAGGCGGGCAAAGATCCCGTTCAAACAAAACAAAAAGGATCTGCTGTGGGAGGATATCATGCGGGACTCGCATGATATCTGCGATGCGGAGCACCTGGAAAGCACACACCCGCTGTATATTCTGTATACGTCTGGCACAACCGGCAAGCCAAAAGGGGTGCTCCATGACACCGGGGGGTATCTGACTCACCTGCATTCGACCTTTAGGTGGGCATTTGACATAAAGGACTCAGACGTGTACTTTTGCACTGCTGATATTGGCTGGGTCACGGGGCACAGCTATGTGGCGTATGGTCCGCTACTGTGCGGCGCAACGCAGGTCATGTATGAGGGGGCACCTGACTATCCGTCAAAATCCCGAATCTGGGACATTCTGCAACGGTACAAAGTCACAACATTCTACACAACTCCGACGGCACTCAGAATGTTTATGAAATACGGGGATGACATTCCGAATTCATTTGACCTGTCGTCACTCCGACTGCTTGGAACTGTAGGGGAGCCGATAAACCCCGAGGTGTGGAAATGGTACTATAGGACAATAGGAAAAAGCAAGTGCCCGATTATTGATACGTGGTGGCAAACCGAGACTGGCGGGATGATGCTAAGCCCGCTGCCCGGACTTGAAACCATTCCGCTAAAGCCCGGCTCTGCGGCATTCCCAATTCCGGGCGTGGACATTGCAGTAGTTGATGAGGCAGGCAAGGAAATCCCGCCTGACACAAAGGGGTACCTTGTGATCCGAAAACCCTGGCCTGGAATGCTTTTGACCCTGTGGGGCGACGATGAGAAATACAAGTCGGTTTACTGGTCAAAATATGGGGATTACTACTATACTGGGGATTACGCGATAAAGGACAGCGACGGATACTTTTGGCTGCTTGGGCGAGCGGACGACATTCTAAAGGTCGCGGGGCACCGAATCGGCACGGCTGAGCTTGAAAGCAGCCTGGTATCAAGCCAGGGGGTGGCAGAGGCTGCAGTGTGCGGGGTTCCGCACGAAATCAAAGGCGAAGCCATAATTGCGTTTTTGGTACTAAAGGAGGGAGTCCAAGTTTCGGAAACACTCAGAAACGAAATCGTATCAAAGGTGCGGTCTGATGTAGGGGCAATTGCAACGCCGCAGCAAATCTATTTTGTGTCAAAGCTGCCAAAGACAAGAAGCGGCAAAATAATGCGGCGGTTACTAAAGGCAATAGCCAGCAATGAGAAAACCGGGGATGTCAGCACCCTTGAGGATGGCGCAGCAGTAAGTGAAATCCAAGCTGCGTTTGATGAACTTAAAAACCAGATCTCGTAGAGGCGTTGTGCTTTTTAGACAAACAAGCCGTTATTATTGATTGGCAAAAACTCACTCCATGCTATTTGGTCTGAGGTCATTTTTACGCCCTCGTGTCGGAATGGTAATGACTGCATTGCTTGGAATGTTTTCGATTGCCGACAATGCGTTTGCAGTATCTCAAATGGCACCCGTTGTCAAAATTCAATACAAAATGCACAGCAACTCGTCAGATGTAGTGTCCTTCTTGGTTGCCGCCGTGATATTTCTGACCAGTCTGCTTGTGTACTACAAGGTCAGCAACACTGGAAAATACGATACGTTTTCGCTCAAATGCAAAAAGTGCGGCCGGAAAACGCAGGGGCTAAAATGTATTGCATGTGAAAGAAAAAGCCCTGCAAAATAGTGTCTTTGCCAGGTTTACTTTGATGGTTTTTTATCGACTGAGGCCTTGAGTCGGTCTAGGCTGGCCTTTGAGTCAGCCTTGGCTTTTTGCGTTGCAGCTATATAGTCTGCCCTTGCCTTGTCTATTGCAGCCTTGGAATCTGCATTGATCTTGGCTGTTGGTATTCCCTTTGCTATTGCTGCTTTTGCGTCTGACTGTGATTTGTCGACTGCTGCCTTAAAATCAGACCTGGCTTTTTCTATCGCAAACTTGTATGTTGCCATGATTGACTTTACATCAAGTTTTGAAGGCGCTGACTGTGTAGCTGCGTGACTGGACGGTGCGGCAAAAAGCATTGCAAACAAGACCAACGCCGCTATTGCTATTATCTTCAACTTGCAAGCTCTCTAAAACAGCAATTAAAAAATTTTGCGTATCTATCACACTGTGACTACAGCCAAACTGGCAGCATTTCCATGTTTTCCTAAATGCCTTGTTCTTGTCTTGCGGTTTTTGATCTAAGCTGGAATAAATCCAAAAACCGGATTTGTCGACTTTAAAAAACTTGCTGATGATTTACTCAGTAACAAAGTTAATCGATCGTTATATCCGAAAATAACATTCTGTAACGAGGAGGTGTTAAATTGAAACTGCGTCGCTCCAAGTCACAATCTCAAAACGAGAACAAGCAAAGCTCTTCCAAACCAAGCGAAGACATTCTCACATAAGGTCACAATGGTGACACGTCAGGTGATGTGATTGGTTTTACAATCACTTGATTTTTTAATTATTTTTCTAACTCCATCGATGTTGAATTTACTCTGCTTGAATCTGATCTGAATGATGAATCCTAAATCTAGTAAGGACCCTCTGAAAATGAAATGAACAAATTATCCTTGTTCATCAAGTCTCAAATACAG
>DATIGB010000117.1:0-2145 GCA_035454985.1 Candidatus Nitrosotenuis sp. | reverse complement strand
CGAACCTGTGATTAAACGAGATAAATTTAGGAGAAAAAGATGAACATAACAGAACTACAAACATGCTGCCCAGAATGTAAATCGTCACTAGTTGACGATGTCCATAATGGAGAGCAAATTTGTTCCATGTGCGGAATCGTAGTCATGGAACAGATGGCAGACTATGGCCCAGAATCAAAAAGCTCAAGCATCGAAGAGAGAACAAAGCTCACACGAGCAAGTGGACAGACTACTTTTTCGCAACACGACTTGGGGATTGCAACGGAAATTTCCATCAGTACGAAGGATTTTTCCGGAAAGGCGATCAATTACCAAGTTGCAAATCAGATGCACAACCTCCGAAAATGGCAACAAAGAGTAAGAGTATCATCCCCAAGGGAGAGAAGACTCGTAAATGTGCTTACAGTGATTGGAGGAACGTGTCAAAGCCTGACACTTTCTTCAAACGTTTTGGAGACTGCGTCAATGATTTACAGAAATCTTGACTCCCGTATGGAGGTAAAAGGCAAATCTGTTGCGTGCATTGCAGCTGCCGTAATTTACATGGCGTGCAAACAATGCGATGTAGTAAGGTCACTTGAGGAAATTTGCAGTGGGACTGGATCCAACAAGGATCTCAAGATGAAAACAAAACTTGCTGCAAAATACTACAGAATGCTCGTAATGGAACTTGGTTCAGTAACTGCACCTGTCATAACTATGGACAAGTACATCTCCAAGATTTCGAATCTGACAAATACCGACGTTAGGGTAGAAAGACTTGCCCTGGAGATTGCGGAAAAAACAGACGACTCAAGCGTGGCAGACGGCAAGGCCCCAAATGGGATTGCCGCTGCGTATCTGTACATCGCATCCATCCTGCTGGGGCAAAGCGTTCTTCAACGCGACGTCTCAAGCATTGCGGGAGTAACCGAAGTGACCATACGCAACAGATGCAAGGAAATCCTCTCATGCTATAAGCTGAATCTGACGCTAAGACCTAGTTTTGCCAAAAACTAAACACTAATCCCCTTTCTTTTTGTTTTTTACATCAATCAAGATTAGGGTCAGCTAAAATTAGGCGAAATTATATAGACTTTGGAACAATTAGCAAAACATGGCAGTACTCGAGATTAGGGATTTGCACGTCCAAAGGGAAGGAAAAATAATTCTTAAAGGTGTCAATCTAAAGACCGGCCCTGGCGAGGTTCATGCCATAATGGGTCCAAACGGCTCTGGAAAAAGCACACTGGCCTACACATTACTTGGTCATCCAAAATACGAGGTCATAAAAGGGCAGATCATACTTGACGGGGAAGACATTACAAATGCGTCAACGGATGAACGGGCAAAGAAGGGACTGTTTTTAGGATTCCAGTATCCAACTGAGGTATCAGGTGTCGGTTTTTCGCACTTTCTAAGAACATCCTACAATGCACTAAGCAAATCACTTGCGTCTAGCGACAGAGAAGTGTTCATCACAGTAAGAGAGTTTCAAAATTATCTAAAAAAGAATTTGCAGACAGTTGGTCTAGGGGACGACTTTCTCTCAAGATATCTCAATGAGGGGTTTTCCGGTGGAGAAAAGAAAAGATCCGAAGTACTGCAAATGGCAGTTCTAAAACCAAAAGTTTCAATCCTAGACGAGCCGGACTCGGGTCTTGATATTGATGCAGTACAGGCAGTTGCAAAGGCGATTAGCGACGTATCAACTCCGGATGCGACAATCATTGTCATTACTCATTATGCAAGAATTTTGAAGTTCCTCAAAAAGTTGGACTATGTACATGTGTTTGCGCGAGGACAAGTTCTAAAATCAGGCGACGCATCACTTGCAGACGAGCTAGAGGAAAAGGGCTACGACTGGATCGTAAATGCCTAGAACTTTCTGAAATTTTAATTTGATATACCAAGTGCGTGTTGAGTTCAACGGGGATTCGATCCAAGTGAAAGGTAACGAGATAACAATCGGCATAAAATCAAGGCCAGTCGACGGTCAGGCAAATAAGGAGATCATAAAGAAGCTCGCAAAGCATTTTGGCGTGTCGTCTGCAAGAATAGCAATAAGATCTGGTCGCAAATCAAGGGACAAGATTGTCGAGATAGACTAATTCGGTTTTGAATCAAGTTTATTCTGATGTTGTTTTTCTCTTCTTTCCATTTCCA
>DATIGB010000116.1:0-3888 GCA_035454985.1 Candidatus Nitrosotenuis sp. | reverse complement strand
TTCTGATTTCCACGAGATACGAAAAACTTGACTAGGTTTTGGCTCCGCACTTTGTGCAGAACTTTGCGCCCGCTCTGAGCTCTGCGCCGCAAGACCTGCACCCGCTCTGCACGGAACGCGGCATCATTGACGGATCCGGCGAAGGCAGAGTCCCCGGCGAAGAGAATGCGGCTCCTGCCGAAACAATTGATGGCGGCCTTCCAGGTGTCTGGGCAGGCATGGTTGGCACTCTTCCCATTCCGCCCATCATGCCACCTCCCATGCCGGGCATCAATCCTGGGGACTGCGTTGTTCCGAGGTTTCCTGCACCCATCCTGTCAAGTGCCTTTTTCATCTCAAAGATTACTTTGACTGCCAAAAACTCCAATGCGGAATACGCAACTACATAGTCTCCAAGGCTTTGAAAGAACTCCTTTTCGGAAATCTTGCCCTGCTTGTACATGGTATTTGTATCCAAAAACGACTCGTAATATCCCTGCGAGTCCTTGAACAAATTATCTAATTTTTCTGCTAAAAGGTTTAGTGTGTCTACTTCACCAAGCGACATGTAACAAATTCACTGGACGCTTATTAATTACTTTATGATCTAAAAAAGAAAGTTTAGGTTTTAGAGAGCGCTCTGTCAATCATGCCTTTGTAGGATTCCTTTGATGCTGCGCCAACTTGCTGAGCCAAGACCTGGCCCTTGTGCATGAGCATTAGAGTTGGGATGCTAAAGATATTGTATTTTGCGGCCAATTCGTTTGCCTCGTCAACGTTTACCTTGACAAAGTTTACTTTGCCTTCATAATCTTTGGCAAGCTCTTCTACTACAGGTCCTACCATTCTGCACGGACCACACCACTCTGCCCAAAAGTCTACGAATACTGGGTTTGGTGAATCCACTACTTGAGATTGCCAGTCCTTTGCGTTTGTTATGTGTGCTAGAGCCATCTTTACCAAAGTCATTCTGGTCAAACGTATCTAAATATGTTAAGGATGAAAATCAAGACGTCTCAACATATACTTAAATGTCGTCTGGGTATGTTCCAAAATATGAGCTCAGAGCTGCGTTTGAAAAAGCTTAGAGGTTCAGGCGGATTCGTCATGGCCCAGGTTTCAGACGATCAGCAAAGAAAGGGCAACTTGGGCGGACCTGACTTGTTTTTGGCCCCGATCGGAAGACTGGATCAGGAAAAGATTTCAAAATACTATTGCAATACATGCGAGAAGGATTATGAGGGCAGCCCAAAAATAGAATACGAAAGCCCAAACGAGGAGGTCGCGCAGAACTTGATTCTCCTGGAGCGAGGGCAGTACATGTGCACCACCTGCGGTTCCACAATAGCAGAATACAGGGAATTCCAAAAGCAGGACCAGCAGGCCGATGTAGGTCTTGCAAAACCAATCTCACCATCATTTGATCAGCAAGTTATTTCCACCGAGTCTGTCATTGCGCCAGTTGCGCAGCCAGAAGCCACAGCGTTTTCTGCACCGTCAGAATCGCAGGGCTCAGTTAGTTCCATTGTTGGGATGCTAGTGTACAGCTCCGATGCAAAAAAAGTCGGAGTTGCAAAACAAGTCGGAGTGAATTCTTCGCATCAGGTGGTCTTGATTGTAACAAAAAACGACGGCTCTGATGAAACCATAGAATGGGACAAAATCAAAAAAATTGGCGAGATAATTCTATTGGGAGATGCAAGCAAGTCCGGAACGTCGTCACTAAAATGCTCAGGCTGCAATTACGAAAATAAGGCAGGCTCCAAGTTTTGCGAGAGCTGTGGAAACAAGTTGTAAGATGACTTCAAGCTCCACTACAAAGACAATCGTAAAGGACATTATAATAGTGGCAGTTGGCGTTGCCATAATCTGGTTTGGGCTCCAGTTGGCGTTTGGAACACAGAATCCGTTCTATGTTGTGTCCAGCGGAAGCATGATTCCAGTTTTACAAGTATATGACGTACTGGTTGTACAGGGGCACGTGCCTTTTGACGACATCAAAATAGGCGACATCATTGTGTTTAACAGGCCAAATGGACACGACAGGGTAATTGTCCATCGAGTTGCCGAGATTTTAAATGACAATCCAAAGACAATTCGCACAAAGGGCGATGCAAACCCAGGCTCGATTCCAGGCACCGACTACCCGCTTACAAAAGACGAATACATAGGCAAAGTAGTCTATGTCGTACCGCAAATAGGGTACGTAACACGGATTCTGACGCCCCCAATCAACTACATCATAATTGCAGTAATAGTAGGCATAATGATTGTAAAGCAGTATTATGGAAAGAGCAAGGAACCGCCCAAGTTTGAGACGGCCCAAGTAGAATCTGCTACAAAGGAAGAATTTACAAAATCACCAGATGCTGAATACGGCAGTTCCATGGACACGGGCCAGGACAAGAGCCAAAACGACGAGAGCAAAACTTGACGACCTGTCCATTCAAAACATAATTGTAAAGCATTAAAGCATACAAAAAGCCACCTAACATTCTCCAATCATGACCACGGAAAAAAAAGCAATGTCGCTTCACAGAAGGCTGAAGGGCAAGATAACAATTGAAAGCAAAATTCACAACCTAAGGCAGGACGACATCAAGCTGATTTACACGCCTGGCGTTGCTTTTGTTTGCGAGGCAATTTACAAAAAGCCGTCTGAAAAATACAATCTCACCTCAAAAGGCAACAACGTCGCAATAGTTACTGACGGAACAAGAATTCTAGGACTTGGAAAGATTGGCCCGTATGCCGCTCTTCCAGTAATGGAAGGAAAGGCGATGCTGTACAAAGAATTTGGCAATGTGAACGCATTTCCCATTTGTCTTAACACCACAGACAAAGACCAGATCATAAGTACGATTAAAGCAATCGAGCCTGCCTTTGGCGCAATAAATCTTGAAGACATTGAATCCCCAAAGGTGCTAGAGATTTCTGCCGAGCTTGAAAAATCTCTTTTGATTCCTGTATTTCATGACGACAGACACGGAACTGCGGTCGTAGCACTGGCTGCCCTGATCAATTCGCTCAAGCTTGTAAAAAAACAAATGTCGGCAAGAATCATACTTGCAGGTGCAGGCTCTGCAGGCTACGGGATCTGTAAGCTGCTAAGGTTCGCAGGGTGCCGCAATCTGATCGTAGTCGACTCGGAGGGAGCAATCTACAAAGGAAGGACCGGGCACATGAACAAGTACAAAAACGAAATTGCCCAAATTACAAACCCAAAAAAGCAGAAAGGGTCGCTAGAAGATGTTATTAAAAACGCGGATGTTTTCATCGGGGTTTCTGGAATCAAGGGGCTTCTTTCTGCCAAAATGATACAGGACATGGGCAAAGACCCGGTAATTTTCGCGCTAACAAATCCCGACCCGGAGATAGACCCAGCAGTCGCAAAAAAAGCAGGGGCAAAAATCATTGCAACTGGCAGCTACATGTATGGAAACAAGATCAACAATGCGCTCGTGTTTCCGTACTTGATGAGAGTCATATTGGACAGAAAGATAAGGAGGATCACCCTTGACTTGCTGCTCACGACTGCAAAGGCAATAGCAAACACAGTTCCCGGCACGCAGCTCACCTACAATCACATAATGCCCGAAATTGACGATAAGAAGATACAGCACAACATCAGCCAGGCGTTAAGGAAATTCAGGTAACCTGGTTTTCCCCAAAATTTGGGTTGGAGCAAGTGCAGAAACGCACAGTACGGATGGGGGGCTATTTTGGAGGGATTTTGAACACTCGCTTAAAGTAGTCAGAGTTCTCCTGCGGTTCTTCTGCGTTTTCTTTGACGTTTGCAAGATTCTTTGCCAGGTTTTTCTTGTATCCAAGCTGCATCTGTCGTGCAATTTGGATTCTCTGGGCTTGAGGAGAGCCTGCTCCGTGCATTGACTCTGTGAGATACCCCAC
>DATIGB010000115.1:0-6733 GCA_035454985.1 Candidatus Nitrosotenuis sp. | reverse complement strand
GCTGTCCTGAGTTTTTTCCAAGGATTTTGAAATCCTTGACAGCGACGCCTTTGCATCTTTTAGTGACATGGAATGATCAAATTTGTTCTGGCATAAAGTCGTTTTCCAGATTGCTTTATTTTACCTGTGCAGGATCAACCCCTCATGGAGATCACTGTAAAGCAGATGTATCAGATTGAGGAAAACGGCCACCAGATGGGCTTTCCGCGCCAGCTAATGATGGAAAATGCCGGCGCGTCCCTGGTAAAGGAACTTGTGGGCAAGTTTGGAAACCTGTCCTCAAAGAAGGTACTAGTCTTTGCAGGACTTGGGAATAATGGCGGCGACGCGCTGGTTGCTGCAAGGCACCTGGCAGGGCATGACAGTATCGCAACAGTAGTTCTGCTCGGCGATCCAAATGACATCAAGACAGAAGAGTGCAGGACAAACTGGCAAATTCTCAAAAAAATGAAATCAGTAAGACTAGCTGATTCCCTTGATGAGGTGCGCGACCTAAAACCAGACATAATAATTGACGGAATTTTAGGAACCGGCATATCTGGGGAGATCCGAGAGCCGCAGGCGTCGGCAATCGATATGATAAACAAAACTAAGGCATTCAAGGTAGCAGTGGACGTCCCAACAGGACTTGATCCCGATACAGGTCTTACCGCAGACAAGTACGTTATAGCAGACATGACTGTCACATTTCACAAAATGAAAAGGGGAATACCAAAGGGCGCAGACATCTGCGGGAAAATATTTGTTGAGAAAATTGGCATTCCGCCAGAAGCGGAGATTGGAGTTTTATGATAGTGCACCAGCTCCAAGTGGGAAACATGCAGAACTTTACCTATGTGCTCGAAGACGAGGAGACCAGTCAGGCAATAATACTTGATCCGTCATGGGATCTGGACGAAGTAACGAGAATCATCGAAAAAAACAATCTCAAAATAAAATACATTGTAAACACGCATCATCACTTTGATCACACCCTGGGAAATGAAACCATGGCAAAGGAAACGGGCGCAAAAATCATCCAATACTCGACGTCAACTTTGAAACATGACATATCGGTATCAGACGGTGACAAGATACGATTTGGAAACTCGGAACTGGACGTTATCTATACTCCGGGACACTCTAAGGACAGCATGTGCCTTGTTGGAGACGGGAAAATTTTTTCAGGCGATACGCTGTTTGTCGGCACTTGCGGGCGCGTGGACTTGCCTGGCGGGGATGCAAGGGAGCTGTACCACAGCTTGGTTGACATCCTAAGAAAATTGGACGATAAACTACTCATGTATCCGGGCCACAATTATGGGACCACGCCCACTACAACAATTGGCGAGCAAAAGAGGATGAACCTTGTAATGCAGCCAAGAACAGAGCAAGAATTCTTGGAAATGATGGGAATAAGCTAGTTGTCAAAAGATATAGAGATTTTCGGCAATCAAACCCTTGGGCAGGAATTTCTGGGTGGACTGGAGAAAAAAAAGTTCATGTTTTCATTGGTCATATCGTACACTGAGACCTGCACCATTCCTGGAATAACGATTGCCGGAAAAAGCCCGGAGCTTTTGGCATATACTCCTCCTGCCGATGCGGAGTTTCTTAATTTCGGATACTGCAGATGCATTGACGCTATCCCGATGAGTCCTGATGGAAAACCCACACCAGGACTGCTTACAAAAGCGGCACTAGAGGCGGCAAGCATCCCAAATATAATAATAAACGCAGGGAGCAAGATTGCGCCAAAACTTCCTTATTTTGAAACCGGACTGGGCTATGGCAGAAACATCGCAGTGGAGCCTGCAATGCCGCCTGACTCTGTCACACAGGCAGTGGAGTACGGCAGGATGATTGGCAGGACACTTGGCTCATCCACGGACTGCCTTGTGATTGGAGAGACAATTCCAGGAGGCACAACAACTGCACAGGCAGTACTGACAGGCCTTGGGATAAAGGCCAAGGTAAGCTCATCCATGCCAGAGAACCCCTCATCGCTAAAAAATAAAGTTGCAAACGACGCACTGGCAAGACTCAAATCAAAAAATCCATTTGATGTTGTCGCATCTGTCGGCGATCCAATGATTCCGACCGTTGCCGGAATACTCAGCACTGCATCCTCAATGACCAAGGTGATTCTTGCTGGCGGCACGCAGATGGCAGCAGTACTTGCCTTTTCAAAAATTACTGGGTATGAGGAAAAAAACATCGCGATAGGAACCACCTCCTATGTTGTTGACGACCAGACGGCAAACCTAGTTGACACCGTAAAGCAAATTGACGACATTCCAGTGTTGTCTGCAAGACTTGCCCTGAAGGACTCCAAAATAGATGGACTGAGGGCGTTTGCAGATGGTTTTGTAAAGGAGGGCGTAGGTGCCGGAGGGGCGTCAATTGCCGCAATGCTAAAAATTGGGATTGGCTCTAGGCACCTGCTGGGATTGTCCGAAACGGAATACAGAAATGTTATTTCACGGTCACGGACTTAGCCAAGTTCCTTGGATAGTCAGGATCCGTGTTCTTTTCAATTGCGGCATAATATGCAAGCAGCTGTATTGGAATGATTTCGATTAGAGGATACAGCGCCTCGTCTATTGTCGGAATCTCAATCCAGTGGTCATACACATCGCTTGGCTTGTCGGATATTCCGATTATCTTTGCCCCCCTTGCCTTGATCTCCCGCGCGCTGGTAAGCGTGTCTGCATAGGTAAAGTCATTTGGATTTATTATTATGACATAAACGCTCGAGTCCATAAGGGCCAGCGGCCCGTGCTTTAGCTCGCCTCCGGGTATTCCCTCTGCGTGAATGTATGTGAGTTCCTTGAGCTTTAGTGCGGACTCGGCGGCAATTGGATAGTGCACGCCTCTTCCCAAAATGTAAATGTCTGAGACCTCCCTCAGATCCTTTGCTATCTCCTTGATCTTGGAGTGGTCCTCAAGTGTCTTTGCAATGGACTCTGAAATTTTTTTGTTGTCAAGCTTGATGCAGCCGTCGCAGAGTTTTTCAGTTATCTTGTAGATTATGCCCAGCTGTGCCGTAAAGCTCTTCGTTGCCGCAACTCCTATCTCCGGCCCGCAGTTCATGCCTATGACAAGTGACGATTCTTGCGCCAAGGAGGATGTAAGCGTGTTTACTATTGCAAGTATTTTCGAGTTGGACTTTTTTGCGATGCCCACTGCCTCTAGGACATCTGCGCTTTCTCCGCTTTGTGAAATTGCGACAAGTATGGAGTTTGGCTCTATGGCGTCCGGTGAAAAGGATACCTCGCTTGATATTATTGGCTCTGCCTTTATCTTTGCATATTTCTGCCACAGATACTTTGCCACAAGTGCGGCGTTGTAGCTTGTGCCGCTCCCTGTGATGTAGATGTTTTTTGCATGCTTTAGATAGTCTGTCACCGAGTCAATCGCAGTCTTTGATTTTTCGCCTGCCTGAACTACCGTCTCTGGCTGCTCTGATATTTCTTTTAATGTAAAATGCGCATAGTCGCCCTTGTACACGTCTGCAAACTCTTTTGATACTTTGGTGACCTGGTGCTTTACCGGAGTTCCCTCAAAATTAAAAATTTGAATGCCATCACGATCAAGCATGACCAGCTCCCCGTTGTCAAGATATATTGCATCGTCTGTTTTTTCTATGAATCCAAGGACATCGCTTGACATGAAATAACCTGTCTTTCCAATTCCGATTATGAGCGGCTCATGATACCTTGCTGCAGCCAGCGTTCCATTCTGGAACATTGCGACAAACGCATAGTGGCCCCTTAGGTGTGAAACCGTGCGCATCATGGCGCTTTTGATGTCGTGGGTTTCGTCAAAATTGAACTGTAATAGATTTGCAATAACCTCGCTGTCAGTCTGACTCTTGAAGACGTATCCCTTTTTTTCAAGATCCGACTTTAGCTCGCCATAGTTGTCGATTATCCCATTGTGAACTATGGCAATTTTACCAGAGCTGCTTGGGTGCGGGTGCGCATTTGTGTCTGTCACGTTTCCGTGGGTCGCCCATCTGGTGTGGCCGATTCCCACATGTCCTTGCATTGCATCCAGGTGTAGTGCGTTGTTCACCTCGGACACCTTTCCGACCCCTTTTTTTACGCTGATTTCATTGTCTGTCTCGGTTGCAACGCCCACGCTGTCGTATCCGCGATACTCCATTCTTTTTAGGCCTTTTACGAGGATTGGTGCTGCCGAGCTGTCGCCATAGTATCCGATTATAGAACACATTTTCTTATCTCAGTTAACTATTCAGGTATTTAGAGATAAGCTTGACTACTCATTGGATTCTTCTTTGACTGGCTCTGGTGATGTCTCTGCAGGTTTTGCCTGCAACAGATTTTTCAGTGTTGAATTAGGAGCCAGGTGAATCTCTGGCTCTTCGATTACGCTTACAATGTATGATGGAACGTCGATGATTCGGTCCTCGATCATTATGTGACCGTGGGTAATTGCCTGTCTTGCCTGGTATGGCGTCTTGAAGGAAAATTTCTTTTGTACTAGCGTCTGCAGTCTGCGCGCAAGCAAGTCATTCACGTTTAGGTTTAGCACGTCGTCCAGAGTTGCATTTTCTTTTACCAGTCCAATTCTGACCAGTGAGTGCATCAAGATTGGCTCCTTTTGTTCTCTGACTTCTTGTCTTAGTGCCAACAGTGATCTTGCCTGGTGTCTTACTCTGGATAGTTCGGTTCTAGACTTCCATAACTCACGCTTGTTTTTCAAACCATAAGTTCCCAAAGTGTTGAGATCTTCCATCATGAAATCATAATTCAATGGACGCTTTGGCTTTCGCCAGACTCTGCTTGGATACCGAGGATCTCCCATTCAGTCCACCTATTTCTTGGCCTTCGCATCGGCTGGCGCCTTTGCTGGTGCTGCTCCTTTTGCTGGTGCGGCTGCCTTTGCCGGAGCTGCTGCCGGTGCTGCCCCTGCTGCCGGAGCTGCTGCGGCTGCTGGTGCACCAGGTGCCCCTGCTGCTGGTGCTGCCCCTGCTGGCAATACTTTGCCGCCCTTCTTTACTCCGACTGAAGCGCCCTTGCGTCCTGTGGTCCTAGTCCTTTGGCCTCTGACCTTTAGTCCGTACATGTGGCGAAATCCTCTCCAGCTGTTAGCGCTCTTCTCTCGCTCGATGTCGTTTCTTACTGTAAAATCAATATCCGATGTAATTAGATGAAATGTCTTTCCTGTCTCTACGTCCTTTCTTCTGTTCAAAAGCCAGCCTGGAAAACTCATGGTTGTTGGATCCTTTAGTGCCTTTTCAATTGTTTCGACCTGAGACTCGGTAAGAAATCCAATGTTGCTGTTTGGATTCAAATTCAAAGAGCCGATAAGGGCATGTGCAAATGACTGTCCTACGCCCTTTATTTGGCCTAGCCCAACTGAGATCTTTTTGTCCCCTGGGATGTCTTTACCGACAATTCTAACAATGTGCCTATAGTCTTGTGCTGACAAGTATTGAAAAATCAAATATACCCCGATAAAAACCCTGCTCAAGGCATTTGCAAGAAAACCGGCCCCGGCGATTCAGTAATAATATAAGCTGTGGGTGTGCTAAAACTAGCAATTTGCCTGACATAAAACAACTGGTTCAGAAAAGCTACGATTCCGCACCCACATATTCCCAAACCAAAGCGGGGCTGCCGGAAAACTATGCCGAAATAAAAACAGTGGGCGATCTCTTGGATGTGAACTACAAAGTAGTTGAAGCAAAAGAGCAGCTCAGGCAAAACCTTATCTCACTAATCAAGTCTGGCGCTCAAAAATATCCAAAAATACTTGGATACGACGAAGACGTTATTCCGTCCCTTGACCGGGCAATCCTTTCGCGCCACGATGTTTTTCTAATTGGCCAAATAGGACAGGCAAAAACAAAGCTGGTCGAGACAATAGCGACAAACCTTCTCTCCCCGATGCCCATAATCGAAGGCAGCATAACAAACGACTGCCCGATGGACCTGCCGCAAAACGAGCTGATATCTCTCCTTGAGGGGCAGGAAATGGACAGGACACTGCCAAAATTCTACGTCAGTCCTGAAAGCGCAGAGCAAATACTTGACAACAAGCTTGATACCAAAATCAGGTGGGTCGACGGATACCAAAGATACAAGTATGTTCTTGCAACGCCCGACATTTCTGTCAAGGACCTAGTTGGCTATATCGACGCAATCAAGGTTGCAAAAAGGGGAGTGGAGATGTTTAGGATAGACTCGTATTCCCCAGGGCAGCTCCTGCAGGCAAAGCACGGAATATTCTGCATTGACGAGCTTCCGGTGCTGGATCCAAGAAAGCAGGTGACACTGCTGTCAGTTTTGCAGGAAGGAAGATACACTACTGGATCGTATCCAGTCATGTTTGAGCCAAAAACAGTTTTCTTTGCAACTGCAAATCCAATCGACTATACCCATTCCGGAAAAGTCATAGAGCCGCTCTATGACCGCCTAAAGAGCCACATTCACACGCACTACCCAAGAACCATTGACGACGAAATGGCAATAATCATACAGGAAGCAAAAACATCAAGGTGCGCAATTCCAGTTTTCGTGCTAAAGACACTTGCAAGGCTTGTTCAAAAGGCCCGAGCCCACCCTGAGATAAATCAGGCAAAGGGGGTGAGCGTAAGGTTTGGGATCCACGGACTGGAGCTGTTAGTTGGCGAGTCCGAGCGGGTGCGGGCAATACCAAACCAGACAATTGCAGTACCAAGGCACTCTGATATGTACTGCTTAAACCAAATCGCAAAGTTTGAGCT
>DATIGB010000114.1:0-4650 GCA_035454985.1 Candidatus Nitrosotenuis sp. | reverse complement strand
TCGCTTACAGGCCTTCTTGTAGACGAGGTAGATCAGGTGATGCGCATTCAAACAAAGGACATTGAGCCTGCACCTCAGGGTGCACTTGAATCTCATAATTATATCAAAGGAGTTGCAAAGATCAATGAAAAATTAATGATTCTTTTGGATGTGAATCTCCTGCTTGGCTCAAAAGTAGAAACCGCCCAACCAACAAGCCCTTTCCGCAAGGAGTCAAAATCTATAGAAAAACTGCAACCAGTCGAAGATCCCGCCCCCAAAAACACTGAAAGCATGAGTGATATTCCGCCAGAACTGGCAGAAGTGTTTAATGAAGATGCGAACGGAATCCCGCCAACCCAAATAATTAGAGAAGACACAATTCCAAGTAGCTAGTAAGCCACTCCGAAAACGGGCAATAATCTGACAAATAATGCCATTTTGGAGTCGATCTTTTCTAAAAAATTCCTTTCTGCTTAATATTGTACAAGGCATTGCTTGTACATGTCGTTTAAGGTGTCAAAACTTGAGGATATCTATGACAGAATAGAGTCAGAGGAAAGCAGACCTATGAGCGAAGCAGACGGGTATCGATGGGGACTTGATTACCTAAATGACACGCTAAAACAGCTTGAGAAGCTAAAACAAAGGGCTTTGGAAAAAAATAACCCCGCGTTTTACAACGATATTGATATATCGATTCAAAGAGCACAACGTGCACAAAAAGAGCTTCAAGATAGGCTAACTGAAACAAAATAAACTACACTTGACAACGAATTAACAGTTCCATTAATTTTGTATGATCATATCAAACATACTTTATGATATATCGTGAATCGATTTAACGAAATTTAATGCAACTTTGTGTATTTTACTCTAAATCTTATTGCATGGAGCGTACTTGATGCTTCCATATCTGGTTTCTCACAAAAAAGGAATAATGCCCGATGTTAGCTAAATCTGTCTCACCACAAATCAATGTTCTGATAATCAATGACTCAAACTACATGATTACACTGTTGAAAGACCTTGTCTCAAGTGAAACCGTGCGAGTATATGATGTTGCAAGGGATGGCATCGACGCATTAAGGAAAATCTCTACGCAGAAACCTGATGTGATACTTTTGGATTTGGAAATGCCACGTATGGATGGATTGACCTTCATTGAAGAAATGGTAAAACGCGGAGCACTGATACCAACAATCTTAGTTAGCAGCTTTAGTCAAGACGGGGCCAAGATAGTACTGGACGCATTAGAGAACGGAGCAATTGATTTTGTCCCGATCTCTCAACTGAACCCGGAAAATATGATTATTCTAAAGGAAACGCTAATTGATAAAATCAATGCAGCGGCACACTCTGATCCGCAAAAGGCAGTCCTGGAAAAAATCAAAAACCTAAGACCAAAAAGAAAAGTCTCGGTTTCTCCTCAGGCCGCATCAACCGTTGTTGCAATAGCCTCATCTACTGGTGGACCAAGTGTAGTGCAATCAATACTATCTGCATTTCCCGCAGACATTCCCGCAGGGATTCTAGTTGTGCAACACATGCCAAAAGGGTTCACAAAAAAATTTGCTGAAAGACTTGATGAGACTTGTGAAATAAATGTCAGGGAAGCTCAAAATGGAGACTTGATAACGGAAGGAACCGCCCTTGTTGCTCCAGGGGACATGCATATGGAAGTAGATTCTCAACTAAAAATAAAACTCGTTGATGGGCCAAAGAGATTCGGCGTCAGACCTGCCGCAAATGTAACTATGATATCGTCTGCTGAGCACTTTGGAACAAATACCATTGGTATAACGTTGACTGGAATGGGACATGATGGCGCATTTGGTATGAAAACCATAAAGAGGAGGGGTGGAAAGACAATCGCCCAAGATGAAAAGTCTTCTGTGGTATTTGGTATGGCAAAAGCAGCATGTGAACTAAACGCAGTAGACAAATTACTGCCGCCTGACAAAATTCCGGAAGCCGTTTTAGAAGAGGTGCAAAAACTTGTCACAGAATAATTACCGAGAGATGTATGTCTCTGAGGCATTGGAGCACGTTGAAACAATTAATGACGCATTATTAAAACTAGAAGAGGAACCGAATAAAAAAGAGCATCTAGATCTGATATTTCGTTCTGCCCATACCATTAAGGGAATGTCCGCAACAATGGGATATAATGATACGAGGGAATTATGCAAAAACATAGAAAATATTTTTGACAACATCAGAAAGGGGCAGGAAAAACTTTCTCCAAATCTTGCAAGTGCATTATTCAAATGTATAGATCTTTTGCGCGAAATGATCGCAGATGAGAAAAAAAATGTAGACCTAAAACCATATCTGCACATGCTTGAACATCCAAATGACGCACAAGTTGATGTATCTGAACAGGCAAGTAGCACCAAATCTCCCACAATACGAGTAAAAATGCTAGACCTTGACTCGCTGGTTAATCTTGTCGGCGAGATTGTCATATCCAAAATGAGGCTGGAACAAACTCTGAGCCACAGTGGTTCAGATGAAGCCCGTCAAGTTATGACGGAGCTTGACAGACTTGTAACTGATCTACAGTATCAATCAATGAAGCTCAGACTTGTACCGATAGATCAGATCTTTAGCAGATTTACAAGGCTAGTACGTGATACATCAACCGTATTGGGCAAACAAGTTAATCTGACCATGGATGGTTCTGGAATAGAACTTGATCGTACTGTTCTTGATGCAATAACTGATCCCCTCTTACATATTCTACGAAACTGCGTAGATCATGGCATTGAAACTCCACAAGAAAGAGAACTGAATAAAAAATCTCCAACTGGTACACTTGTGCTTACGGCATATGGTGTAGGAGATCAGGTGGCAATCAAAATTCAAGACGATGGAAGGGGAATTGACATTGATAAACTCAAAGCAAAAGCAGTAGAAAAGGGGCTCATCACACAGGAAGAAGCATCCAAGATGTCTGCTGATGAGGCAGTCAACCTGCTGGGAACCCCCGGTCTTTCAACAGCAAAAGAAGTCACGGACGTTTCCGGAAGAGGGGTAGGGATGGATGTAGTGATAACCCAAGTCGAAGCAGTAGGAGGCAATGTAAAAATCACAACCGAAAAGGGCAAAGGAACCACAATTGTTCTGACAATCCCGCTCAGTGTATCAATCATTGGAGGATTACTGATTAATGTATCTGGAGACAAGTATGTCTTACCACTTTCAAGTATCTCAACTACAGTTGTAGTTGAAGCAAATCAAATAAAAAGCATACATGGACAGGAAGCGGTCGTATTACGTGAACAAGTTGTTCCGCTAGTAAGAGTATCAAAACTACTTGGCATGCAGGAAACTGAACCAACCAATACTGAGAAAATAACAATAGTAATTGTCAATAAGGGAGGAAAACCCTACGGACTCATCGTAGATTCATACGACAGAAAACAAGAAATTGTAATTAAACGACTAAGCAACGAAACACACTCGTCGGATCTCTTTACCAACGCCACAATTCTTGGCGATGGAAGCGTTGCACTAATACTTGATCCGGCGTTGTTGGTATAGTGATACACATGGCTGCATTAGTCGGTATTAATTCAGATGAAGCTCAAAATCTTATCAAAGTATTTGATCAGTACATAGCATCAAAAACATCTGTGGCATTATCCACGCTTTTGAGCGAATCAATAGTTCACAATGTAAAAATTTTAGAATCTGGAATTTCCAATATTAAAGACATCAAGTTAGATCCTGATGAAATTAAAATGTGCGCAGTAAGACTGAATGGAAAAGGTGACACCCACATTGAAATTCTTTACACCATACAACAAAAATATGCAAAGAGAATAGCAGCAAAATTGCTTTGCCAAAATGAAGTTTATGAAATTGATGAGATGGGGGCGTCTGCAATCCAAGAAGTTGCAAATATAATGACTGGTTCATTCTTTAACGCCTTATCTAATGGTACTGGATTCCGTGTCGATCTTTCGACTCCAAATTACACAAATGATGAATTACATTCACTAATAGATACATCAGTCAAGGACATCGCAAAGCCAATTGAGAACATAGTGATAACGGACGTAGAACTGGTTGGAAAATCCAGTGGAACAAAGATACACATGATAATAATGCAAAACACACCGGATGTGCGAAAATTACTTGCCAACCACTCTGATCAGATTAAAGAGCAAGAGCATAACTTTGATAAAAAAAATTCTGAGCTTGACGCATTACTGGAAGGAACCGATCTACAATCCTACCATGTTGGCGGGCAAAATTCCGAGCTTGATACTCTACTTGATGATGTGCTAAAGGAGAAACAGTAATGAGTTTTATCAAACAAACTCACTCAAACCAAAATACAGTTGAAATACCAATGGGAGGATTAGGCTTCACAACTCCGGAAAAAACAGTACTGCAGACATTTGTCGGCTCATGCATAGCTGTATGCCTCTATGATTCAAGCGCAAAAGTTGCTGCAATGGCTCACATTATGCTTCCAAAAAATAATACAAACGATCCAAATCCAAAACCCGAGGCAAAATTTGCTGATGTTGCAATTAAAATCATGCTAGACAAGCTGCAGGCCAGTAATGCGAAGATGAGCAGGTTGAAAGCAAAGATGGCAGGTGGCGCTAACATTTTTCAAAATGAGGGGGTGCCCAACATTTTTAACATAGGAGGTAG
>DATIGB010000113.1:0-8554 GCA_035454985.1 Candidatus Nitrosotenuis sp. | reverse complement strand
TCGTTTATTTTTATGCTGTAATCAAACGAGGTGGCGTTTTTTGAGGTACAAATTGGGATGAATTGCGAGTAACCAGTTTTCAGACTTGTTTCATGCGCACCATCGTCTTGTTTGCCTTTGACTGAGGAATACATGGTGATGTTCGGATCAGGATTCTTTTGCTTTCCTGCGAGATACTCGATTTGATGGCGTATCACATCTGCGCCAAACCTAGCATAATGAGGTTCCCAGACGTCATGACAGTTGGTGTTGTCGTGCTGAACCAAAGTGTAGGACTTGTTGTGAACATGTCTGACCTCATCTACGTTTGCTTCTTTTGCCATCTCCAATCTTGTTTCTGAGGTGAGCAGTTTGTTATCCGTTTGAGACCAAACGTTTGTTATGTCATATACGATGTTGCCCGGGTAGCTCCTCCAGTCCGGCTGCAGGTGCACGTACACAGACTGCTTGTTGATTGACTGGGCCTGCAAAACAAATGCACTTGTAATATAATAGCTAATTATTATTCCAATCATCACAAATATCGCAATGTAGAGAACTCTCATCAAGTTTTTTGGATTCTGTACACTTTTGAAAGTTGCTATTGACCGTGCGTGCGTCATTTATGCTTGATCCGCACCTGTATGTTTATTTTGAAATGAAATTATCTTATAAGATCACCTATTGATTCTTGAATCATGAAGAACTGCAAAAATTGCGGCAAAGGCCTAGAGAGGATGCCGCCAGACAGCAAGTATTGTTCATTAGAATGCGCATATGGCATAGCCGATTTTAAAAAAGAGGCGGCGGTGTTTCCGTAGATTATTGGGTACTGTCAGCACTAAATTTTAAATCAGATTCAAGGTCACGCCCGGTTTCGTGAAAATACCGGTGTTTTATCTCGCCGAGTTTTTCCAGCGCGGCGCCGGTACGCAAAGAGTCGAGTTTGGCCAGTTTTAGTTGCAGGTATTTGTATTCTGAGACCAGTTTTTTGAGTTCGGATTTTTTCACAGTTATTACAGTACATTTTTTTGTTTTTAAAAATTTGTTGTATCTAAATAATTAGTGTGGTAGAAAAAAAACAGACCTTGTTTAAGGTCACTTACTTTGACTTTTTCTTACTCTTGGATTTAGAAGCTGTTGATTTTTTTGCTTTTGTAGCCATACTTGTAAGTTTTTTGTGTGCTATTAAACATGCTGATTTTCTAATTTTGTAATTTGATTTTGAAAAAATAAAATCAATTACTGAAAAGATCGGCTAGATGTTGAAAAAATATTTCGGATGATTTGAAAATTTGCGATCTGGTGTAATGACATTACCAAACAAAGAAACCAAAGAGATGATCGAGTCCATAACGCCTTTAATCAGATTTTTTTGAATACAGATTCCATTACTGCGTCAGTTTTTGACAACAAAGGCGGAACATGCCAACACTTTGTACCAAAAAGGATCCATCACAGCCAGGCACAGCCTTATTTCGGTGAAGAGTATTTTTCCAGAATCGCACGTTCGCCAATGGCGTTTATTTCACTCGTTAACTGGTCCAGAAGTTCAATTCCGTGCAGGATTGGTCCTTTTTCCAGGTTCTTGTTTTCTAGCTTGTGTTTTAGGACTAGTTTTTCATTGTTTACAAAACTCAAAAGACCAATGCTATCCTGCATGCCCAATCCAACATAGAATTGCACATATTCTGATACGGTCTTTATCCCCATGTTTTGATGCTGTTTTCCCGGTATTTGATTCAGTCTTTATTTAGGATTGGGACCATGTCTTGAGCGGTATGAGGGATTCTTTGCAGGTTAGGGTTGATGGTTGAAAAAGATACGGAAATAGAGTTAGGGTTGTTGGCACGTATGAAAAAATCATTGGTCTTGCAGGTCTTTGGCATGATCAGTCCTGAGACTTTAACAGTCACATAGTCATTGTCGGATTTTATCACCAGTTCCGGGGAGTAAAGCTTGTCTTTTCCGGCACATGTCTCAATTGTCACAATATGCAAGACTTGAAGGAACCTGGACTGGGCTATCTTGGTTATTGTTACAGTCTTGTCCTCGGCTGGATTTTGGATTTCTCTCATGTATTTGAGGGGTGCTTTAAGAGGGTAATTTTTAGAGTCCGCCAGGGCTGAGCCTGAAAGAAGAGACAGCGCAATCATCAATGCCAGCAATCCGACTGTTTTGCCCAATGGGGTTAATTGGACGCGTCATGATTTAAGAATTGTTTAGGGAGCCACGATTGAGCGCAGCCTGTATTTACGAAGAAAATTGCCTTATCTTTTCTATTGCGGTCTTGATATTTGGATAATCAGCCATTGCCATAGGATTGTCGGAGATTAGTTTAGAATAGAATTCGCCGGCGCCATCTTGCGCTTTTTGTATATCAGAATGGTAGCATGCCAATGCCCTTTCATAGAGTTGGATGTCTACTTGGAGATCGGCAAGTGTTTCAGGATGCTCCAGTGCGTTGCTTATTTTGGATATTGCCGGGTCTATCAGCGGACCAGTCTTGTTTGCCTCCTGAAGAACGATTTGGGCAAACATTGGCGCATTTGTTAATTCTGGAGAACGCCCAATTGATTTTAGTCTCTTTCTGTAGTGGCGTAGAGATCGTAAGACGATTTCATATCCACCTTCTTCTTTTATGTATATTCCCCCAATCCAAACCTGAGACATTTTTTTCGTTCACGTTTTATTCAATAAATTGTTTATCAACTGGCCATCGGCTTTCAGAAACAAGGCAGTTTTGTATTGTTGAAGCATTCCACATTAGATCACAGCCATTCTCATCGGTAAGAATGGTAATGAGTTTCTTATACCCGAATGACACATGCCGTTTATGAACAAGAAAATCCCCATTGCGATCGGCGTTACGGCAGTGATTATCGGGATCATCATAGTAGGCAGCAAGGCATACTTTGGAGACTCGGCAACCGAGTTGCCAGGTGAGGAAAAAGTCGAAAAATCACTAAACCTTCAGGAATCCGGCAACACCGAGGCAGGCGAGGCCAAGACTGGTGAGATCAAGACAGGAGAGACCAAGATTGGCGAGGCTAATGAGGCCGGAGAGTCTGGCGAGCCCAAAGAACCAAAAGACTAACGCAAAGACATGCCGGAGCCGGAAAAACAGCATCTAAAAAAACAAGAATGATTGGCTACCAAAATAATCCATTTTTAAAAAGGATTATTCTATCAGTGCCTTTCCGCAAACAGAGCATTTTAGATGGATGGTCTTCATTGCATAATCTTGTGATTCGTTAACTTCTATGCACTGTTTTCCACCCTGTCTGCACAAATGACAGTATTCGTTTGCCATGACATCTGATATTGACAGTAGATAATAGCGATCTGTATGTAAATATCAAACAGCCTATTTGTAAAAAGGCTTATTTTGTGAGCCAGATTCACACATTGAGAAATTAACGAATTAGTGCATGGTAGCAGAATTCATAAATTGTTTTACGTATCGTCAACAAAAACAGTAGGGGTGTTTTTGTGTGGACTTGCCTAAAGAGACACGTCGCTGAATCTTTTTTCGATAATGATTGGATAAATTTCGTTCATTATTAGGTCGGTGTGGTTTACATCGTTCTCAACTGACATTAAAATAACATGCTTGCTGGTCAGCGGGATTGCGACTCTTGCGACCTTTTCGTGCATGGTTAAGCTAAACATGGTTTGCCCAAACCCCCCATCGTGGAGCTTGCGATTAAAAAATCTGGCAGCAGCCTGAATCAATGACGCGTATCCTTCCCCATGCGACAGCAACGGTTCGTTGTCATTTTTTCGCTCCGAACAGATTATCACGCCGCTATCCTCGCATATTGATGCTGAGCGCACCTTTGAGTGAGAGTAGAGAATCTGCTCGCAGAGCTCTTTTGCAGTAGTAGGCGTGATATTGTCACTAATGCTGTTTATCAATATATGACAAATATGCAAACCGCTCAAGATGCTTTGTATGTTTTATACAAACAAACAATGCTGGCCAGAATCAAATTTGCCGCCTTGCGGACATTTTTTGTGACAAATTTGCCTTCAAAAACAGTTCAAAAAGGAATGCGTAGCGTTAGGGATTAATTCAGACTCCCCCAAAAGTACGCCTTTAAGATTGGTTGGGACCGGGCATCTCAATCACAGTTACAAATTATTCACACAACGGTAGTTTTGCGTAAGTATTGACCGTTTTATTGATTTTCAGAAACCACAGAAGGTGTTACTAGAGGTATTGTTCATCTGCAGCCTGACACATGCTGCGCCGTTCTATGACTGCTCAGAACAGTGGCAGATCCAAGTATATGACCAACCAGTCACATGCAATACGGGACAGCAAATTCTTGCCGCGGGATGCACCAATTTTGAATCAAAGACAATCAAAATTTACGAGTACGCAATGAACAATTACGGCAGAGATCCTCACGACGGGTTCACAGTCCTTGAGCACGAACTGGAACACCTAAAATGCATGTGCGATTTCCATGCGTGATTTATCTGAGCGTAGCCAGCGGTATTGTATCAGCGCAATAAACGCCGCAGGTGGTCAATCTTGGGTGCACGTCGGAGCCTTCAAACACAGCATAGACATCCGCAACTGAATCAGCGTCCATGTTTTTTACCGTCCACGGTATGTGAAATCTGCCAGCAGAATCGACAATGCCGGCTGCCATAAAATCGTCTGCGCCAAGAGGATCCTCGTCTTTGATGTATACTGTAGCACCCTCAGGATTTGTCCCAGACAGGTGTAACTTGCCAGAAAACATCACAGTGTCGCCGATTCTGGCAGATGTTGGAAATTTGTCCAGGGAGATAAAGGAGCCTTGAGAAACCGGCGGTTTTGATTCGGTTTGTGGTACTGGTGCCTTTTGCAGACTAGTTATTTTGTCAGTTTTCGGTTTTGTCATGGTCTTTTTTGATTCTTTTTCAAAATCCAATGTCTTTGCGGATTGTTTTGTAGCTGGTGTTACCTGGAATTTTTCTGCCTCTTTCTGCAGGTCCAGTTGCTTTGCAGACTCTAGCTTTGGTACTTTTGCAGATGGCTTTTCACTATAGCCAACCTTTACTTGTGATGCTTCTTTTGACTGGGGATGCTGGGCTTTGATGAACTGCCCTAATTCGTAGAACCCATTCCCCATTGCTTGCTGTATTTGAGAATCGTCTACAAAGGACAATGCGATCGATACAAGAAAACTTGTTTCTAAGCTGAGATTTGTCGTTATTATTGTGGCGCCGTTTGGTGATCCGTCAAACCCGGCTCTTTCCTTTAGTGTTGTTGTTATTTTTGAGCCTTCCAGATCCCCCGAAAGAATTTCAACTATGAATGTCCCATCAGGTTTTACTGTTGATTTGACGTCTGCCTCCCGGGTTCCTTGTGCCTCAACTATGAATTTTGCCCGGCTTTTGTCGGATGGATCCGTCTTGACGTCTTTTATGAAGGCTGGAAAAATTTTTTTGTAGCCTGTCAGATCCGCCAGCTGTTTTGCAAGAAGATCCTTTTTGACGTCAACTTCCTTTTTTACTTCGATTGTCCTAGTTGCATATGCAGGCGTAACTGCCACACTTGCAAGTAGCGATATCGACACGACGGATGCAATGAGCAAGAGACTTTTTATTCGAATGTCTAGTGGAGGCGCGTCTCAATAATAATATCTTCGATTGATTGGCAGGCATGGCTAGACACTGAGAATTGCGCAGTCAGGGGCCTAGGATTTAAGCAGGTTATGCTGCTACCTGCTGGCTAACAATCTTCTTAATCTCATTTGTCACATCATCCAAGTCATATGGCTTGTGCAGTATTGAGATGTTTTTCATCTGCCCTATTCTGTTCTTTATCACATTTGCCGCACATGCGGTCAAAATTAGGAATTTTGCGTTTGGATCGATTTTTCGTATGTTCTCGATTGCATAAAAGCCGTCAAAGTACGGCATCATCAAATCAAGCACAACTATTTGCGGGCGGAATTTTTTGAACAAATCTATGCCTTCTTTTCCATCACGGCCGGTGCCCAGAACAGAAATGCCAGTTGCCTCTGCCCATTCTTCAAGTGTCATTGACACTTCTACTTCATCTTCGATAACTATGATCGTAGGTTTTTTTGTCATTTGGTCTCTCTAAAACTGAAAAATAATTAACAATGTGTTTGTGCAAAAAGATCAAGTAATTTTCAACAAACCCCAAATCTTTGTAATGGTCCCAGATACGGGACAAAACTCCCAAGCCCATGGTCAGACGCAGGTGTTGCATTTTTGGATGCATGATGAGTGATTTTATATTATCAAAATTGAGATTTTGGCCGTTTCTTAAATATTCAATAATACTATTTCCACCATGGAAAAAACCAGTCAAATCATAATTGTTCATGCTATCGCAATAAAGGATCTCAGCCCATGACCAAATTTTCGCTCAAAGACGCAAAGGAGATTGGACAGAAAATCGGCATAGACTGGAAGAAGAGCAAATTTGACGTCAACCAGTTTTTGATTGGGATAAATGTTGAGCTGGAACACGGCATGCGAGATCCAGAGACCAATGTCACTGGCGACGACCCCATCATGACAGGCAAAATCGCAAGGGCCCACCTGAACGAGTTTCCCGATTATTACGACAGATTGGAAAAGCTGGAAAAAGAGGCCGACAAGGCTTGGAAAAAATCAAAATAAGTTCAAGTGGCAACGGCAAATAGAAATTATTTTCGCTTTAAATCTGAAAGATTGTGGATCAAAAGTTTATGAGCCATGAGCATGCATAATACCCGTGGACTACAAATCACTGTTTGATAAGGTGATGGGTATTGATTCCAAAATTCGCTTTGCCACAATATTTGATATTGACGGAAATGTTTTGCTCAGCGCACACAGAGAGGGAGTACAGAACTTGCTTTCGCCAGAAGAGAGCAAGAAATCACTGCAGTTTGCAATCAACGCGTGGAAATCCAGGAACGAAGTTTCCGATAAAATAGGAAAAGGAAAATACGCCCTGGTCGAATATGAAAAACTAAAGAGAATTACGCTGCCTTTGGATTCAGAGCACATACTATACATCACGACTGATGTGGAGGCGGATCACGGCCCAATAATTCACAGGGCTCTGAGACTAAAGTATGACGCACTTCATTCGCCGGAAGGAATGCCGCTATAGGACGAAATGTGAACCAACATTTGACTCGAATATTAGCCGGTTTACCAAATGAAAGACTCCGACATTAGTTATAGACAAAGCATTTAACAAAATTCTAACGAATCACACAAGCCCTTAGGCTAAAGTTTTTTAATTTTTTTCATCACCACATCCAAGTTACAAGACTTGTACATCAGCGATAGCGGTTTCATCTGCTCGATTCTGCTCTTTGTCACATCTGTGGTATCTGCAGTCCACACCAGGAATTTTGCGTTTGGATCGATTTTTCGTATGTTCTCGATTGCGTAGAATCCATCGTATTGCGGCATCGTCAGATCAAGGACAACGACTTCCGGCCGGTATTTTTTAAATAACTCAACTCCTTCTTTTCCATCACGACCTGTGCCCAGAACAGAAATGCCAGTTGCCTCTGCCCATTCTTCAAGCGTCATTACTACGTCTACTTCATCTTCGATGATTATGATCGTAGGTTTCTTTTCCATTTATTTTCTAACCGGGGCTGAAATCTAATTAACCGGATGCTGTGCAAAAAACACAATAATTTCCCAGCCATCATTTAGAGAACTTTACAAGGTGATGATTTTGACTATTCTGCACACAACACATGTTGGAGCAAGCGATTTTTGATCAATCAATTGGAGTCTCAGAGGATCATACTGTGTTCATACATTGACAATCACCGCCTTTGCTACAAGCGTTGGATTTGTGTCTGAAAAAGCGAGTTCTGTTTTTATCGATAGCCTGTCTTTATTGCGCAATCTAGATTTTTTATAGCTGGATTTGACACCAAAATAGTTGCTTAGAATCGACACTGTGATTCGCAATACGAATCTGCCACAAGTAAAGGCAAGACTGGAACAGGCAGGAATACAAAATTATGTCATATATGAAATTGATTCTGGAAAATCAAAACCGTCCTTTTGTGCCCCGAGATCAAAAATAGAGATAATCTGCAAAAACTCGCAAAAAGATGCAATACTGCAAGCAATTTCTGGCGAAGATTCTGGAGGCGGGTTCATTTATGTGAATCAGATTACTCCGGTCATAACATTAAACAACCAGCAAGACTAGGTGCGATGGCTTCCAAGAAAACATTTCTCGCACAAAACGCTGTCAATTCGACTCATTGCAAACTCGATCTGCTTTTTGTCAAGCCTGCCATGCTGAACCGTGTTTAGAAGGCGCTCCCTGTCAACTTGTTCAAATTCGGCATCACAGTGACATCTATCACACTGGCATTTCATGTTGTATTTGATACAATTAGGCCTAAAACTAGCTCATATTCTTTTCAGAACAATCCACGACGGATTTTCAAATCATGACAAAAATTCTCAGTCACAAAACAAATCTACCGCAGGAACTGCGGAAAGTTACGCTTGTGAAGATCTCAAAGAGGTCGATGAAGCAAGAAAAGGCTCTTGAAAATAATCGAGAGATGTTTACTCT
>DATIGB010000112.1:0-2454 GCA_035454985.1 Candidatus Nitrosotenuis sp. | reverse complement strand
CGCGTGGTGTTTTTTGCAAATGTCAACCACGCCGTGCCAATAGTGGGGCTGGAAAACGGCGAGTTTGCAAAGGAACTGGGCAGCACTGCGGTAAAAACAAGAATCGTGGACAGCGGACCGGAGGCAATTGAGGCGCTTTTTACCAAGTCTGCTGATCTTGGGTACTTGGGGCCTGCCCCGTTTGTAATCGGGTATGTCAAGTCAAAGTCTGACGACATCAAAATTTTGGCCGGTGCCACAAGCGGAGGCGCAAGCTTTGTAGTGCAAAAGGACTCTTCAATACATTCCGCTGCGGATTTGGATGGAAAAAAGATCGCAGCGCCGTTTGTCGGAAATACGCAGGACGTCTCGCTGCGACACTATCTTGCAGAGCATAACCTGAAACCCAAGGAGGTGGGCGGGACAGTTACAATTTACAACATTGCCAACCCTGAAATCTATACTATATTTGCCAAGGGTGACATCGATGCGGCCTGGGTGCCTGAGCCTACTGCAACAATGCTAGTTGAGCAGCTTGGCGGAAAGCGGTTGTTCCAGGAGGAGGACACGTGGCCTGACAAAAAGTTTTCCTCCGTTCTGCTTGTGGGCAGGACTGAGTTTTTGGAAAAGCATCCGGATCTGGTGGCAAAATGGGTTGCTGCCAACACAAACACTGTGAACTGGATTAAAGAAAATCCTGACAAAACAGAATCAATCTTTATTGATTTTTACAAAAAATACACCGGAAAGAAATTGGACAAACAAATCATTCACAGCGCATTTTCGCACATTCAAATTACATCCGAGCCGATTCCAAACTCGATTAGTATGTTTGCAGAGCGCGCGTACGATCTTGGGTATCTTGGCCACTCTGGATATAACTTGGATCACATTTACTATGCGGTAAACAGTACGGAGGACACAGCATGGCAAAACTAGAGGCAAAAAACATTGTGAAATACTTTGATCATGACGGGCAGCAGCTAAAGGCGCTGGGCGGAATAAACCTGGTTGTGGAGGAAGGAGACTTTATCTGCCTTGTTGGGCCGTCAGGATGCGGCAAGTCCACTTTTCTTAGAATAGTTGCAGGGCTGCAAAAACCCGAAGGAGGGCAAATTCTGCTGGACAATCGGCCAATCGTCAACACCGGTCCTGATAGAATCCTAGTGTTCCAGGAAGGCGCGCTGTTTCCGTGGCTCAAGGTGCGGGACAATGTTGAGTTTGGACTAAAAATTGCGGGAATCCCGGAATCGGAGCGACACGAAATCTCCAGTCGTTATCTGGACATGATGGATCTGACAAAATTTGCCAACTCGTATACGTATCAGATGTCAACCGGGATGAGGCAGCGGGTCGCGATTGCAAGGGCGCTTGTCATGGATCCTGAGGTGCTGCTCATGGATGAGCCGTTTGCAGCACTGGACGCGCAGACTAGGGACACGTTATTAGTTGAGATGCAAATGATCTGGCAAAAAACAAAAAAGACAATCATATTTGTGACTCACTCTGTTTCTGAGGCAACCGTCCTTGGAAACAAAGTCGCAGTGTTCACACACCGCCCATCTACAATCAAAAGAATTTTCAAGATAGAAAACCAAAGGCCGCGCCTCTCCGAGGACGAGTCCCTGATGAAATACCAGCAAGAAATACTTGCCGAGCTGAGGCCTGAGGTAAAGTCAAAGGGGGATGCGGAATGAAACCGAGCGTTCTTGCAAAGAAAATCGCGTTTTTTGTTGGAATCGTTCTTGTGTGGCAAGCACTTGATTCTGCAAACATCTGGCCTGACAAGATTTTTCCGTCTCCACTTGAAGTCGGAGAGAGCCTGTGGTATGGTGCGTCAAATGGGACCCTGTTCTACGGCATAGGAACAAGCCTTTGGAGGCTGGTAGTGGGGCTCTCAATAGCAATAGCTGGGGGAATTGTATTGGGCGTGTTTATGGCGCGGGTGGAAACAGTAAACCAAACAATTGGCTCCATCGTTCTGGGACTGCAGTCCATTCCGTCTGTCGCGTGGAGCCCCCTGGCAATAGTCTGGTTTGGCTTGACTGATGCTGGAATAATTTTTGTCACAGTTGCCGGCGCAATATTTTCAGTTACAATAAACACGTACACAGGTGTGAAAAACATCAATCCCGACTATATTGCAGCGGCCCAAAACATGGGGGCAAAGGGGAGTCAGCTGATCACAAAGGTGCTGATTCCTGCGGCATTTCCGTACATGATTTCTGGGTTCAAGCAGGGCTGGGCGTTTGCATGGAGGGGCGTGATAGGCGCGGAACTGTTGTTCTCGTTTTTGGGCCTTGGCTTTTTGCTAAACGTCGGACGACAGCTCAGCGACGTTTCTCAGGTAATCGCAATGATGCTCGTGATAATGATAATCGGCATTGTGATTGACGGACTGATCTTCAAAAAACTTGAGGACAAAGTAATGTCTCGGTGGGGCCTTCGCTAGTAGTTTTGATGCCTGTCGCTGCA
>DATIGB010000111.1:0-7007 GCA_035454985.1 Candidatus Nitrosotenuis sp. | reverse complement strand
AAGTCAGACGGTCCCACATAGATCTGATCATCTGCCAGTCTTTGCTTTAGCTGGCTTTGGACACTTTCGGTCTTGGAGATTCTTTTGCTCACCAGTCTTTCTTGCTCCTTCATATTCAAAAAGTCAGTATTGCCGCCGACGTTGATCTGGTATGTTTTTTCAATTTTAGTTCCACGATCATCACACAATTTGGCAAGTGTCCTGTGAACTATGGTCGCGCCAACTTGGCCTTTTATGTCGTCGCCTATAACTGGGATCTTCTTTTCTGCAAACTTTCTGCCCCATTTTCCTTCGGATGCAATGAATGACGGAATGCAGTTTACAAATGCGGTGTTAGTGTCAAGACACATCTGGGCCCAGTATTGCGTTACTTTCTCAGAACCAACAGGCAAATAAGAAACAATTATCTCAACCCCGGTCTCATCCAGTTTTTGTTTAATTTCTTTTGTTATTTGCTCTTGAGTTTTTTTGCTTTTCAGCGGCTTTACCTTGTTTTCAACCCAGATTCCGACACCGTCAAGCAGCGGGCTTTCATAGACACGCCCCGATGATTTTGGCATTTTTTGCTTTGGAACCCAGTTCACCATGTTTGGTGATTCATAGATTGCCTCGTTGATTGTCTTGCCAATCTTGTTTATGCCAACATCAAAGCCAGCTACAAACTCTAGATCATAAATTGAATAATCGCCTATTTTTTCATGCATCAGTCCAATTACTTGCTGTTTTGGGTTTTTCCTATAGTACTCGATTCCTTGAATTAGTCCAGAAAAACAGTTACCTATTCCAACTAGCCCTACTTTGATTTTTTTTCCCAAGCCTAACTTGTTTGTCGATGGACTTGTTTTAAATTTTCCTGCCAGCCAGCAAACGGAATCTGTTAATCATTTGAGCACGTTAATGGTGACAGAATCGGTGATTTTCTGTTCATTTTCTGTAAATGTGCTCGATTCCACGACGTATCTGCCGCCTATGACTGCCGTACCGTCATTTTTTGTTTGGTTCCAGACAAATACTGACTCTTGCCTTGGATTGAGCGAGGAGCTTTGGATGTCTGATGAAAAAATAGTGGTGCCGTCAAGGGCCCTAATTTGCAGTTTTGGGGCTTTGTCAGAAAACATCAGGGCTTGCGTCCCAGAATTGATGATTCTGATTTCCACGCTCTGCCCTGCGAGATAGTTTTGTTTGTCGGTTATAACGGATAGTGATGGTCCTTCGATGAATTCCAGGCCCTGTTTTTTGGAGCTCAGCTGCTCCAGGTAGACGCCGAGTATTATTGCAGACACCACTCCGGTGCAGACTGCAATCACTAGTCCTTTTGGAAACATGTTATTTTGGGCGAACTGCTTTTGTGCGCCAGTTTTTCGGATAGGTGTTTGGCGCCATGATTATCCTGTTTGTGGTAAATGCATATCCCTTTGTCGCGTCCCTGATTTCGTTTTCTGACAAGAGGGCCTCTGCCAGCGCTACAACTTCTCCTTTTTGGGTGTATACTCCAACCAGGTCGCCCTTTGAGAGATTTGGAGAAATTTGTAGAATCCCAGGTATGGCAAGCTGCGCCCCATGGCACAGTGCATCAACTGCAGAGTCCCGTATCACAACTGACTTTATTTCGGTTAACGCAAGTTCTATTGGGAGAATTAATTTGTATAATTTGGAGTCATCCTGTTTTTCTTCCCATTGCGCATATGCGTCTGCAAGCTCGTGCAGAGTAACCAGTCTATTAGATTCGGTAAATTGGTGCACGCGCGAGCGGCGAAGTTCAACCATAGTTGCACCAGGGCCCAGTATCTCACCTATGTCATAGAACAGTTTACGGATGTAGGTTCCAGCTTCACACAGAACTCGCAGCAGCAAGAGTCGTTCCTTTTGTTCCACCAGTTCCAGTTCATGGATTGTTCTTGTTCTGGTTTTTCGCAACACTGCGGATCGCTGAGGAGGCTTTTGATAAATTTCTCCGCGGAACTGATTTAGGACGTTATCGAGTTTTTCTTTGCTTGGCAAAGAATGCAGCCTTCCCAACCCGTAGTATTCTTTTGGTCCAAGCAGTAAAACGCCAAGCGCCTTTGTCGCCTCTCCTAGGCCAAGCGGCAAAATTCCTGAGACTTGCGGATCCAAGGTTCCACTATGGCCAATCTTTGGAAGTTTTAGGATTCTTTTTGCCCAAGCCACTGCTTCATGGCTTGTCGGTCCAGGCGGCTTGTCAAGCAGGATTAGGCCGTAGTTCAGAAGGTCCTTGATTGTTCTTTTGTTAAAGTACACGCCGAATTGATCATTTGTGATGTCGTCATCAAGTACTGCAAGGTTTTGCAGTTGTGGTAGTTTCAAAATATCTTATGCACCTCATCTATTGCGGTTTTTAGAACGTTGCCTGCATCAAGCCCATCGGTATTTATCATAATATCAAACACGGACAAGTCGTCTCCAAAGTCAAAGCCGTATAATTTTTTGTAAAGGCTCTTGTTTTCTTCGTATCTTTTTTTGACGATGCCAAGCGCTTCTGAGATAGGCATGTTATCCCGTATTTGCATGCGCTTTGCACAGTTTTCCTGCGAGCCCGCAAGCCAGATTTTTATTCCATCTTTAACAAGCCAAGGCAGAGTATAGCTGGTTATGACAACGTTTCCCTTGAGAAATATCTCCTGTAATTTTGAATCAACCTTTTTGTCAAATTCATAGTTGTCCTTTCTCTGATTTAGGAATTTCATTCCGTCTTTTGTATCCCACCAGTCATCTCCCTTTGTTTGAAATCCCTGCTCCTGTGCAAGCTCCTTTAGAACGTCGCCGCCACTCAGACTGTTCAGGTTAAACTCCTTTGCAAGTCCTTTAGAGATTGTTGTCTTGCCAATAGCAGGAGGTCCAGAAATTACTATTGATCTTATCAAGTTACGATAAATCCATTGAGGTCTTGGTTAGTTTCATTACTATGCCACTAAACGTAATTGACGACAAAAAGTACCAAGCCCAAAAATAGACTTCGTTATTTACGTGACATATGTTAGGCGTTTTTATTATGTCTTGAGCAGTACAGGTAAGATGGAAAAAGTCTCCCGGAATGATGTCAAGGGAGATTGGCGAAATCGCCACAGTGTATGAGAACAGCGGAGGCAGTACAAAGTAGAAAACAAGTATCAGCGGTACAAACGTAATCATCATCGGCCTCATGTTCATTTGCATCATTTCTTGGTTCAGCTTGCTCATGTATGCAGATTTTTTGTTCAAATCTGCCTGCTTTTCAGTATCCTTTGCCCTAAACGCGGCCATACGCTCCTTCTGCCAGGCCTTTGTTTCTTTCATTATTCGCTGTAGTTTTTGTTGATCAACTAGCTTTCTTCGAACCACGGCATTAAACAGGTTGAGCAAGATTGCAAAGCCAACAATTCCGAACATTGCTGGAATCATTCCCTTAACAATCGGATCCGCGCTGCCAAGAGGCCCTCTGGTTATTCCAAGAAAATTACCGTCCAGAAATATCGACTGTAAAAATTGTAAAACTATGAGTGGTTCCATGTTCAAAATCCTATTGCGTTTATTACCTCTTCGGCCGCCTCTTCAACTTTTCCTTCCGTGTTAAGTATAGACTTCATCGGGGATCCGGTCAGTACTGCGCAGCTTGAAAGCATTGCATCTTGGACTGCCAGTTCCTTTTTTATGCTATCTATCGAGACAATGTCCCTGTTCCTAGTAGTGTCCTTCATTCTTCGATTATAGATTTCCTCAGGCCTTGCGGAAACAGAGATAAAGTTTTCTGGCTTGAGTTCCTCAAGAACATGATACGGTAAGCCTGGGTAGAATCCCTCTTTTGTAGAGATGAACGCATGCGTGTCAATAATTACCACATTATCGTTAAATTCCGCAATTTTTTTAGCTGCCTTTGTCTGAAGCTCTCTTTGTTTTGACACAGACAGCTTTCTAAGCTCGTCCCTGTCCTGAATTCCCATTTTCTTTGCCTCTTCAAACATTACTGTCCCAAAACTGTGAACGCTGACGCTTTTTTTACGATTGTTTAGGAACTCTACGATTTTTGCCACAAGTGTTGTTTTGCCAACACCAGCAATTCCAACCATTATTACTTTTTTACTTTCGCCCAAGTAATGCACCCAGACGCGGCATGACAACTTCGACTTGTTCTCGAATCAGTTGCTGATAATAGTTAATCAGGATATCAACCATTAGTAGTATACCAGTTCCACCACCGATTACTCCAAGAACATCAGATGAACCGGCAAGTGCACCAAGTATTGCCGAACCGATTATCGTCACGGACGGAATGTATTTGTTAAGAAGTGCCTCTACTGGCTGATTTGATCTTCTAAATCCAGGAATTTGTACGTCTGCATCAAGCAGGCTTTTTGCGGCGCTCTTTGGCGACAGTCCACCAAGCTCGACCCACAGCCTTCCAAATATGATCACAATTCCAATCATAAACAAAACGTAGATTACTGCCCGAGTAGGATCAAGTGCCGCAATTGTAAATCCTCTTGGCGGAGTAACGTAGTAAATGAGGCCGCCTATAGGTGTTGAAGGACTCGTCGGATCAAACTGCAGAAATATGTTGAGAAGAGGGTTGTTGTTTCTGGGGTTAAAGTTAGCCCACATCATTTGCCCAATGAACACGGCGTTTGCAGTCAGAGCAGACGCCAGAATGACTGGAATGTTTGAGACATACATCAGCTTGATTGGATATGTCGCAGAAAAGCCCCTGTATTTTGTTGAGACTATAGGTATTTCGACTTTCATTCCCTGCGTGTAAACTAGGATCAGCAGTACGCCCGCGGTAATTCCAAAGACGAGCACGCTGGGCAGGTTGTTACCCCTAAACAGTATGTTTGTGATGTCCCCACCCATGATTGATTGTCCAATGAACGGAACAAGCCCGACCATGCTTCCATCTCCTGCAGGAATTGGACTAAAGAGGTTCCACACTATTTGCTGTGCAACGCCGGCGGCAATGAAAACACTGATTCCGCTACCGAGGCCCCACCCCTTTTGGACAAGCTCGTCTAGGAACATGATTATGATTGATGCTGAAATTAACTGGCCAATTATGATATAGAGAACTGACGGGTTGGTAATTCCTGGTCCGTAGACTGCAGTAGCATATACTACGGCCTCGACTGTAATGACAATATACGTAACTAGCTTTGTGGCAGTCTGAAATACTCCTCTTTCGTCAGGCTTTGTAAAGTCAAATTTGAGAATTTCCGATCCCTTTAGCAACTGCATCAAGAGTCCGGCGGTGACTATCGGTCCAATTCCAAGTTCAATCAGGGTTCCTTGTTGTGATGCAAAAATTACTCTGGCAAACTGTAAAAAGTCAAACTGTGGTGAGGTTGCCCCAAAAAGCGGAGTCTGGCCCATGACTTGGTAGACCAGCAATACGAGCCCAGTCCAAATCAGCCTTGTTTGTAATGAGAGCTTCTTTTTTGGCTTTGGCACCTGGACCAGATACGGTTCAGTTTTTTCAACTACCTTTTTGATTACTTGCTGTATTGTATTTTCAGCCAACGGCTAACACCTCTCCCCCGACCTTTTTGATCTTGTCTTCTGCAGAGGCAGTGTATTGTTCGACCTTGACTAGGTAGGCATTTTTTACCTGTCCTCCGCCAAGAAGTTTGTCGTATCCAAGACCGGTGAGATCTATCAGCTTTCTGTTTCCTTCCAGCTTTCCATGTTTTGCATATAGATCGTCTAGGTCTCTTACACTAGCCCATTTTTTTATTATGTTTGGGTGAGGTGGATGAGTGGAATCGTGACCAAAGTGATCAGGATCAAATTTTAGTAAAGTGCTGTATAGGTGCTTGTGCAGTCCTGACTGTCCAAGTCCGCCTTTATGACCACTTGCTCGGTGCTGACCGATTTGTCCCCAACCATGAGTTCTAGAACCCCTGAACTTTCTTGTTTTTCGTAGTCTTGTTGCCATCTAAATCATGTTCCTTACAAGTTCGATTAGATCTTTGTTTTGCCCAAGTATACCGCCTTCTCCGTATGTTTTTCGCGTGCTTCGTTTAAAGCCGCGTCTTGGAGGAGCAAGCGCAAACCAAGGTTTGAGTGGTTTTGCTTTGTTTAATGAAATCGTACCTTCGTTTAGTGAAACCGCAAGATCGTCTATTGTTTTAAAACCAATCTTTGCCAGATCATCATTTGTGATTTTCTTGTACCCTTCTTTTCTGCCCTTTTTGTTCAAAAGTTCTTTTGTGATGTCAAGATTTGCTTCTTGATACGAGACATAGTGCTTGACTTTGTCCAGCATTCCAAGAGTGTTGTCTTTGGCTGGAATTATTGTGGCTCTGAACTTTTTGTCTAGCTTTAGTAGGGTTAGCGTTGTTTTTGCCCAGTGTGGGACGTTAATTTGTCCGCTCATTCTGACTACAAGATATGCTTTTGCCATTTGTATCAACCCTGACTAAATGTCTGTCTTAGACACTCTAGTATTGCTTTTGATGTAGAATTCATTGTGGCAGTTGAGCCCTTTGCTGTAGTCCATGCATCTTTAAGACCTGCAAGTTTGAGAAGATTTTTAATTTTTCCGCCAGCAACCAGGCCCAATCCTCTTGGTGCTGGCACAATTTCGACAACGACGCTGCCGCCTTTCCCACGTACCTTGAATGGTACTGAGTGAGGTTTGTCGCATCTGCATTCCCAGCTTCCACAGCCGAGTTTTACTGGACTGACGTTAAGGTAAGCATTAGTTGTTGCTTTTTCAATCGCAATTCTCATTTGTTTTGATTTTCCTTGACCAATACCAAGGTAACCGTTTTCGTTTCCTGCCGCGACAAGTGCCTTGAATTTTGTTCGTTGTCCGTTTGGTGTCATTGTTTGAACCATTCCGACATCAATCACTTCGCTTTTCAGATCAGGTAGTAATTTTTTGATTATTCCCGCTTCTTGTATTCTAAGTCCATTAGCATAAATTTCGTCCATCGTTGTGATTAGGCCTGAAGCAACTTTCTTGCCAAGCTCCGTGCGAGGCACCCAAACTTCTTCCTCTTTTTTGAATCCGCCACGTC
>DATIGB010000110.1:0-3230 GCA_035454985.1 Candidatus Nitrosotenuis sp. | reverse complement strand
TGTTCCATGTGTCGATTACCTCCTGCACCCTTTGCCCTACCGTCACTGCCTGAAACGATACTATGTCATTTTCCCCAAAATAGTCACTCAGACACAGGTGCTTGCTCTGAGCAGAACGAGGAAAGTCAAACTCCACTTGGCCATGCGGATAGTCGACTGCAAGCTTTCCGTTTTTGTTGTGGCACACAAAATACCCATAAACTATTTCCGGCTCAAAGAGTTTCTCGTCTGTCACTATCTTTTTCCACTCTGCAAGGATTTTTTCGCCTTCAATATCGGCACTTTTCATGCTGTTGCCGCGCAGACCCCATGACAATGAAAACAGCGACTTCTTGGACAAATGACGCCACACCTGATCCAAGTCAATGTCCCTTGTCCCGAGCCGAACCGTGCCCAAAAACGGGGCAACTGGCGGAGTGACTGGCTTTATCCCGCTGTGCGGCAATGTGGACTGTTCTGCTTTTTCAATCTTGGACTCTTTCCATTTTTCCACCTTTTGAGTCCACTCTTCTAGCAGCAGGTCTTTTTCCGATATGATTCGATCCATCGTTTTTAGTCCATCAAACATTGTCCTGCAGAAAAATACCCCTGACTTGTAAATCCCTCCCTCTTTTGCAATTCTGTTGATGTAGTTGCTGTTGATGGCAGCTCCGCCACACAGTACGGGAATTTCCATTTTGTTCTGCCTTGCGTATTCCACAAAGTACTGCATCTGCTTTGACGTTGACACCAAGAGTGCCGACAGCCCTACTGCATCTGGCTTTACCTCGTTTATCTTATCTACGAACTTCTGCAAAGGCACCTGTTTTCCCATGTCGTATACGGTATATCCATTGTTCTCAAAAATTGTCTTGACCAGATTCTTTCCAATGTCGTGCACATCGCCGTATACCGTGCCCAAGACCAGTTTTCCCTTGCTTGTTCCCTCTTCTTTTAGGAGGTATTTTTCCAATTCAACTACTGCTGCCTTCATGCATTCTGCAGACTTTAGGACAAACGGGAGTATCAGCTCGCCCGCACCAAACTTGTCTCCGACTTCTTTCATCGCAGGGAGCAGATCATCGTTTAGCGTCTGTATTGCAGCAGGATGCGTGACTTCTTTTCCTGCCTTTATTGAAATTGTTCCGTTAGAGTCCTCTACTTGAACGTCTTGTGGAATTTTTTCCTTGATGGCAAGTACAACGTCTCGCTCAATTCCGTCTTTTAGCCTGTTCACTATTCTAAAGTTTGCACGCCTTGCCGCGCTCCATGATGGGTCGACTTCTATTTTTTTTGATGCGCTTGCAGATACGCCTGCCTTCTCAAAGTGTAATATGACATCTGCCAGGGAGTTTGGCACCTTGTTGAATATGAGATTCTCAATCAGGGTTTTTTCCTCATCTGGAATTTCCGGATACGGGATGATTTCCTTTGCATTTACTATTGCGCAGTCAAGTCCTGCCTTTACTGCATGATACAGAAATACGGAGTTTAGGATTTTTCGCGCTGCAGGCGATAGCCCGAAGCTGATGTTGCTCAGACCAAGAACTGTAAACGCGTTTGGAAACCTCTGCTTTACAAGTCTGATCCCCTCTATGGTGTTTTTTCCGGCATCCAGAAACTCTGCCTCGCCTGTTGCCAGAGTAAAAGTCAGAACGTCAAATACGAACTGGTCCTCGCGCAGTCCGTATTTTTTTCCAGTCTCGTACAATAGCTCGGCAGTCTCCACTTTTTCTTGGGGCGTCTTTGCCATCCCCTTTGGCCCAATGCACAGCGCGACTGCCGGAAGGCCGTACTTTGCCATGAGTGGTGCCAGCCTGTGGAACCTGCTGCCGTCTCCCTCAAGGTTGATGGAATTGATCATCGGGCGGCCGGGAATCTGCTGGATTGCCTCCTCTATCACCTTTGGGTCTGTCGAGTCTATGACAAGCGGTGCATCGATCTCAAGGGAGAGTCGCTTTACTAGTTTTTTCATAAAGTCCAGCTCGTCTGCCCTCTCCGTGGTGGCAACGCACACATCAAGGCAATGTGCGCCGTCCTCCACTTGCTCTCGTGCCAGATCTATGAGTCCGTCAAAATCATCCGACAGCACAAGCTGCTTTGCCCTCTTTGAGCCCTGCGTGTTGAGCCGCTCGCCGATTATCAAAGGCGGCGGGATCTGTTTTATCTCCACTGCCTTTAGCGCGGAACTTATTCTGGGGGTCTTCAATTGTACCTACTAGAATGATTTTTTTCTAAGTATATACTGGTTTTTCTATTCTTGATCGTGTATCTGGTAATTTAGTACTGCGCTTTCTAGGTCTTGCAGATTTGGGCTGCACTGTTCTCCCTGTTTTACTGTCTTTCATCAATTACTTTTCGCAATGCCGCAATGTGTGAAGGATTTGTCCCGCAACACCCTCCAATTATTCGCACATTCTGGTACTTGGCAATAAAGTCCTTTAGGGCATCTGCCATTTTTTCCGGCGTCATCTTGTATACGGCGCGGCCACCCTCGTTTTCAGGCATTCCTGCATTTGGCACCACAAGCAATTTCAGATCATTTTGCTCGTCCAGCCACCTCACACTTGGCGTCATCTCTATTGGACCAGTAGAGCAGTTGAGGCCAAAGACGTCAATTCCCATGTCTGATATGGTAGTGTATGCAGCCTGGACGTTTGTGCCAAGAAGCATCTTTCCGTACTGGTCTAGTGTGACATTTGCAATCAGCGGAACTTTTTTGCCGGTTTTTTTCATTGCCTCCTGCGCTCCTTCTATTGCCATTTTTACCTCAAGTATGTCCTGGCTTGTCTCTATGAGAAGCGCATCCACTCCGCCAAGTATCAGGCCCTCTGCCTGTAATGCATACGCATCTTTAATTTCTGATAGTGATATCTGCCCCAAGTCGGGATCATTTGAGCTTGGCAAAAATCCTGTGGGGCCCATGCTTCCTATGACGTACCTTGGCTTGTCTGAAAACTCTGATGACACATCTGATGCTAGTGCCGCAATTTTCTGATTCATCTCAACTGTTTTTTCGCCAAACCCGTACTCGTCTAGCTTTAGCTTGTTGGAGCCAAACGAGTTTGTCTCGATGCAGTCGGCACCTGCCTTTAGGTATTCCCTGTGAATCTGCCTTATCCATTCGGGATGCGTGAGTATCAGCCCGTCGTTAAAGCCGTCCTTTCCGTCGGGAAAGTCTTTTGGCTCTGGGTTGAACTTTTGTATTTCAGTTCCCATCGCGCCGTCAAAAAGCAAAATCCTCTGGCTCA
>DATIGB010000109.1:0-2686 GCA_035454985.1 Candidatus Nitrosotenuis sp. | reverse complement strand
CACAAAAACGACCACTGCGTGTTTTGAGCCTTCATTGGACTATATTGTCTGCAAGCATCCCCGATGGGATTTCTCCAAGTTTGAGCTGGCAAATCGCAAGCTTGGGCCTACCATGAAGTCGGTAGGAGAGGTGATGGCGATTGGCAGAACATTTGAGGAATCGCTGCAAAAAGCAATCCGAATGCTCGACATAGGCAACGACGGACTGGTCCTGAACCGCGCCAATGGCAAGTCGTACGATGTGGAAGACATCGAAAACCATCTTCTGAATCCAGATGATCACATACTGTACTATGTTGCTGCTGCACTAAAGAAAGGACTCTCGGTTGAGAAAATCCAAAAGCTCTCAGCAATTGATCCGTGGTTCATTGAAAAAATAAGAACCATCGTCGACACAGAGCAGCAGCTAAAAGAAAAAACAATGGATTCGAAACTTATGGAGCGGGCAAAACGTTTTGGATTTTCTGACAGACAAATAGGGCGTGCCACGGACAAAGATGAATTCGAAGTGAGAAAGCTTCGAAAAGAACTCGGGGTCACCCCAATTGTAAAGCAAATTGATACACTTGCCGCAGAATGGCCTGCAAAGACAAACTATCTCTACATGACATATGGGGGAACAGAAAGCGATATCCAAGTAAGTCCTGATCAGAGGGGCGTAGTTGTGCTGGGTGCAGGACCATACAGAATTGGAAGCAGTGTGGAATTCGACTGGGGAACCGTTAACATGGTTTGGGGTCTGCAAGAAAATGGCGAGCAAAACGTAATCGTTGTAAACTGTAATCCAGAAACCGTCTCGACAGACTATGACATATGCAGCAGACTGTACTTTGAAGAGTTAACGCTTGAGCGGATTTTGGACATTGCTGATTTTGAGAGTCCAAAGGGAATGGTGACATCGGTTGGAGGCCAGACTGCAAATAACCTTACGCCCAAGCTTGCAAAAGCAGGGGTGCGCCTCCTGGGAACGTCTGCAGAAGACGTCGACATGGCAGAGGATCGCTCCAAATTCAGTAAAATTCTTGATACTCTTCACATAAAGCAGCCTAAATGGCAGGCATTCTCAAGCTTTTCTGAAGCAAAATCATTTGCAACAAAGGTTGGCTACCCTGTTTTGGTAAGGCCGTCCTACGTGCTAAGCGGCGCTGCAATGAAGGTGGTGTGGTCACAAGAAGAACTCGCAAAATATGTAGGCGAGGCAACTACCCTCTCACCTGATCATCCTGTGGTGATTACAAAATTCATGCTCAACTCACTTGAGGTTGACGTCGACGGGGTTTCTGATGGAAAGAACGTCATAATCGGCGCAATCGTGGAGCACATTGATGCTGCAGGTGTCCACTCTGGCGATGCGATGATGGTTATACCGCCATGGCGTCTTAACAACAAACAAATTGAGACCATAACTGATTATTCAAACAAGATTGCAAAATCGTTTAACATCAAAGGGCCATTTAATTTACAATTCCTAATCCACAATGATCAGGTCTATGTAATTGAGTTAAACATCCGTGCGTCACGTTCAATGCCTTTTGTCTCAAAACTGATAAAGACCAACCTCATCAGCCTCGCAGCGCGTGCCGTATCTGGAAAGCCGCTTCCAAACATTCCTTCAGACAAGTGGAAGAAAACGCTAATCCATGGAATCAAAGTGCCCCAGTTCTCATTCATGCAGCTTGACGGGGCAGATATTGTGTTGGGAGTGGAAATGCAGTCAACTGGCGAGGCGGCGTGTTTTGGTGACAGCTTTTATGACGCGCTGGCAAAAGGACTGATTTCAGTTGGATACAATTTGGCAAAACAAGGAACTGCGCTAATCACAATTGGCGGCGCCGAAAACAAGGAAAAAATGCTTCAAACGATGGCAATTCTAAAACAGCTTGGATTCAAGATACTTGCAACCGAGCACACTGCAGAATTTTTGTCTGAAAAAAACATTCAGGACGTTGAAATTGTCTACAAGATCAGTGAGCCACACAGGAAGCCAAACATCGCGGATTTGCTTTATGAGCGTAAAATCAACTTTATAATCAATATTCCGTCCACCTCGACTTTGGAAAAATACGTAGGCATGCTTTACGACGAGTTCCAAATCCGCAGAAAGGCAACTGAGCTTGGAATCCCAGTTCTCACCACAACTGAACTTGCAGAATCCTTTGTCAAGACACTAGAGTGGCTTCATACCAATGAAACCACCAAACGCGCCCTAGAACCATACGACCCGTTCTAGATTACTTTGGACAAAAGAGACTCATCACCAATTATCGTGCCGTCCAGTGTGGCAATTTTTGCAGAAGAGAAATTCTTTATCCTCTCTAGCATTGGGGAGATTGATTTTCTATACGTCTTTTTCTTTGTCGCATAAAAATATCTGTTAAATGACGGGACAACTGTTATCTCTATCTGGCCGGATGTTGACGGAAACAGTTTTTCTTTTTCTGCCATTAATGAAACCCACACTCGTTCTCCGTTTAACACTGAACCTTCCTCAAAAAACACTGGGTGGACATGCCCCATGATTATCTTGTCCACATGAGCAAAGTTTTCTGTTGGCATCGTATGCCCGTGTGTGAGCAGAACGTTTTCAATCACAAGTCCAATCGAACTGATCAGCGTTACTCCTTCCGGGGCAAGTCTGTGTATGTTAGAGTCATGGTTTCCTGGAATTAGTATGACGTTTGTCCTT
>DATIGB010000108.1:0-2879 GCA_035454985.1 Candidatus Nitrosotenuis sp. | reverse complement strand
ATCCCTGAGAAACGTAATGTCAATGGTAAAGGAAGGAGTCAAGTCAAGTGACATTGGAAGGATGATTGAGAAAACGGTAAAACAAAACGGGCTCATCCCAATTGCAAACCTTAGCGGGCATTCACTTGAGCAGTACACCATCCATGCCGGAAAGTCCATCCCAAACATTTGGTCAATTGGCTCATTTGCGCTATCGACAAAAGAGACGTATGCCTGTGAGCCTTTTGTCACAACGTCAAAGGGCCTGGGCTTTGTCAGAGAAGGCAAGACTAGAAACATCTTCGGCATTGTGTCACGCAAGAAAATTAAAAACGAAAAGGCAAACAAGTTGCTTGATCACATCTGGAATAACTTTAACATGCTTCCATTTGCGCTAAGATGGATTACAAAGGAGTTTGATGAGAAGGAAGCCAGGCCGCTGCTTGATGAGCTGGTAAAAAACAAGATAGTGCGCGCATATCCAGTGCTGATTGAGGCCAACGAGCAGAGAGTGGCGCAGGCAGAGCACACGTTCATTCCGACGCCGACAGGCGCAATAGTGACTACTCTATAGGCTCGCCAAAAATTTTTGCTATATTCATCGGAATGTTGCACGAGGGGCACTGCGACGACTCGGCAAAAAGAAAGTCGCCTTGCTTAAATTTTCTTTTCGACTCCCTTTTGCACGAGGGGCATTTTTCTGCGGTGTATGCGACTATTTGTTTTTCCTTTTTTGAAAAGATCATTGCGGCACCCCCAATGTGTTTCCCACACCTACAATCAAAGCGCTTTGATCAGGCTTGGTGTTTTCAAGCACGATTTGGTATACCTGGGATTCCACGTCCTCTGCTTTGTTGGCTATTTGTTTTGTCATTAGCGTTATTGCCTCCTTGATTGACTGTTTTACCACAATTGAGTAAATCGGAATGTTGTTTTTTGTCGCGACCTCTTCTATTTGGAATCTGTCAGTTCCTATGCCGCCTATTGCAGCTCCAAATCCTTGCGCCACAGAGCCGGAATCTTCGCCCTCAAGCTTCAGTGCGGCATCAATCATCACAATTATGTTCGGCTTGTTTATCAGAATCAGGGTTTCCACCGCATCCCCCGGCCTTCCAACGGTCGCAATTGGGCCGGCTGCCTTTAGCAGATAGAGCTTTCTCTGCTCGAATTCTTTTTCTGAGCACACCGTTTCAAAGGCAATCGTCCTTTTCTCGGTTCCAAGCATCATTTTTCCGACCACCATTGGCCCGATTCCGTCACCAATCGGCTGTCCCTGCTTTAATGCGGGCACTGCGTCTTTGAGTGCGCCTGCCTGCTCCATTACAAACGGCATCATCATTTGCAGCGGGAGGATCAGTGGAAAGTTGTTCTGCTTTTTTGCGGTGAGGAACAGGTGTCTGACTAGCTTGTGCAAAAGATGAAGCGAGGTCGTAACCTCAAGGAGGTTTTGCACTTTGCTGGCCTCAAGGGGATCCATGTTTGCGGAAAGCGACAGCACTTGCTGTCGGGTATAGTCTTCACGCGACCTCAGGAGGTGCCTTATCTTTGGAATTATTCCGGCAGGATCAAAGTCGACTGGCATTATGGTAAAGTATTCCAGGAAGCTGTCCACCTTTTTTGCGGCGCCCGGAGCAGCCTTTAGATTTTTTTCAAGATAATCGACTAGTTCTTTTTTAGAATCCTCTTTGTATGTTACTAGTTTCTCAATATTTTTGCTGATCTCACTCGATGTAATCTGTAGCTGAATCCGCTGCCCATAAAACATAAAAACTACAATTGGAATTATCCACACAAGCCACATTATCGGATTGGAGTTGTCAGTTGAGCTAAACAGCTTGTCAGGATTGATATCGGTAAAATTCAATTCAAACAAACGAACTTGTTTTACCAAATTAAATGATTTGTATGATTCAGTGGGTCGCCATCAAAATTTTAAAGAAATTGTCTGCGGGGTAAACAATTAGAAAGTGCTCTTTATATAGCCAAGCGAATTCAAGTGGTAGCGTATGCCGCAAACGAAGCCAATAGTAAGCATTGAGAATGTGGTTGCCTCCGCTTCAGTGGATCAGAAAATGGATCTAAATGAGATTACCAGAAATTTCCCAGACGTAGAATATCACCCGGATCAGTTTCCAGGACTGGTGTTCCGTCTAAAGAGCCCAAAAACTGCCACACTGATTTTCACATCGGGCAAGATGGTGTGCACGGGGGCCAAATCCGAAGAGATGGCAAGAAGCGCGGTAAAATCAGTCGTTCAAAAGCTGAGAAAGGGCGGAATCAAAGTGAAAAAGGACGCAGTTGTCGACATACAAAACATAGTTGCGTCAATTAACCTGGGCGGCAAGATTCACTTGGAGCAGGCAGCAAGGACGCTGCCAAGAAGCATGTACGAGCCGGAGCAGTTTCCAGGGCTGATACACAGAATGCTTGACCCAAAGACTGTGATCCTGCTTTTCTCGTCAGGAAAGCTTGTCTGCACAGGGGCAAAGAAGGAGCCAGACGTATACAGATCCGTGAACAACCTTCACTCGCTACTAGAAGAAAAAGATCTAATGATTTACGACTAGGCTTTTCGAAGCAAAGTGCATATACTTAGCACGGCAAATTATCTGAATGCAAGTCGAGGTTATTGAGAACTTTAAGATCAAGGACATAGTTCTGATCTCGTCGCTGCCAGACATGGGCAAGGTCGGGGGTTTGGTAACACAGCACATTGCAAAAAAAGTCTCCGCCAGAACTGCGGCAAAGATAATTCTGGCTGACAAGCCGTGGGTAAATCACAAAGACGGCCTAGTCGAGCTGCCGCATGACGAATACAAACTGCTAGTCGACGAGAAAAACTCCCTTGTCATTTTTACTGGCGAAAACCAGCCCCAGGAGCCAAACACTGTCTTTGACCT
>DATIGB010000107.1:0-4822 GCA_035454985.1 Candidatus Nitrosotenuis sp. | reverse complement strand
AAAATTTTGTATAAGCGTAATAGGTGTCAAAGGTTTTGCTGTAAATTATCATGACATTGTACGCATCGGTATCAATTCCCGTTATGTTATAGTTTTGATTTCCTACCGATGCCTTTAGAGGCCCCAGATCGATTCCGCTAGCACTTGTTCCGTCTTTTGTAAGATACAGGTGTTGATCAATTCCGCCCGTTACAGAAAAGTCTTCGAGTCTTAGAAATGCCATGTCTCCAGCATAAACTATGGATGCGGTTCCACTACCGTCGTATCCCTTGACACCGGTTATCTGGGTTAGTTTTGTGAATCGGATATCATTGGAGTTCGATTCTGCTTTTATCTTGTCAGTGTCCTCAGAAATATAACTCGGATGATTCTGCGCTTCTTCCAGTAGCATCCGGGCTGTGCCAGACGGCATCTGTTGGACAAGGGCCATCCTTTCGTTTTCGCTCATCGAGATGAACTTGTCATATGTCAGATTGATTTGTACGTCATTTAGCGCAGATACAAGTTTGTTTTCTTGAACCGGCGGCACATACGATGCTGCAAGAACATAATACGTCCCAATAAGAAAAGTTCCAATCATTATTGAAAGAGTGACTGTCTTTAGCATGTTACACGCTCGCTTTTAGCAGCTCTTGTTTTCTGGACTCGTACTGGACTGCAATTGCAAAAAACCCGCCCATGATAATTCCATACACCACATGAAGTTCAAGCGCCCCAAACACTATGAGGTTTGTATTTGCCAATAGCTTGCCTGCATCCCCAAGTACTGCGGCGCTCGACTGAATCATTGGGATCATCAGAACGTTGCTAATTGGCATAAAGAACGCAAAAAACACTACAAGACCCGTAATGATTCCTGAAATTATTCCACGGCCAAGCGAAGATATGCGCAATTTTTGGTGCAGCCCAGAGCATATGCCAAAAATGGTCCCCACCAGTGCGGCAGTCAACATGTGCAGTATCATTCCAGTCAAGGTCGCAGATATTCCAGACATGCCCAAAGGCAGACCAACTACTTTGTAGAAGGCACCCTGACCCGCATTAAGGCCAAGATCAATCATGAATATGCTAAGAAAAATTGCAAATCCTCCTACCAGTCCCGATACAGTACCAATTTTAATCCTCGTTGAAAAAGGAAGGTCAGAGTAGAATTTGGTCATGTGGATGGCCAGTTCTCGCTCTCAAATTTTTGCCAGCTTGGCTTTTTTTCTTTTTTTTCTTTTTGTTTCATATGGTAATCCTCATACAGCATGATTGAGCTGAATAATCCCATTATGGCACCAAACAATACATGCAACACCAGCGAACCCCAAAGTATTTTGTCAGATGTGTGGACAAGAGTTTTTGCGATTTGCATATCATCTGCTGTCGTTGCATATAGTCCAGATGCGTGACCTACTGTCATCGGCATCATGACATAGATTGTAATTGGCATGAAGAATATCGCATATACTTCGATCCCAGTTACCGCGCCTGCGATTATCCCTTTTTGCACACTGGATATGTGCAATGCTTTGTTCATGATAGAACAGACACAAAATGTTGCACCGATCAGAGCTGCGGTCAACATGTGCGCAATAAATCCAAACGCGATTGCGGGCAAGCCATGCAATCCTACTGCCATTCCAACCATTTTGTAGAAGGTGCCAAACGGGACACCGATTTCGCTATCTATCCAGAAAAACGAGCTGAAAAGCGCAAAGCCACCTACCAGCCCTGCAATGCATCCGATTTTTGCCATATGGTAAGTTTCGTGCCTGCTAATCATTTTGCGTCACCGAAAGGATCCTTTAATTTTGCAGAAATTACTGCGCTTTTCAACCATTTCCTTACGTATCAAATAAATATAATGTAGTTTATTTAAAATATTAAGAATTGTTTGGTTAAAACAAAGAAAACTGAACAGATGTTTGAAAATTACTTAAAACATGCCAATTGTATCACACAATTGTCCAACGAATCAACAATAAGCAAGGATAGTGATGCAAGTAATGCTCTATCGAACTAGTGTTCGTCGCTCACCGACCCGGTAAGAGCGCATCGGTGTTCCTTACTTGATACTATCCTACCTAGGTAGACGTCAGACTAATGGATAAAGATGATTACTGGCAACTTGAACGTTTGTTAGAATTTAAAATCAAAACCGCACGTTTGTTAGTTTTTTTGTTTCACATTCAAAAATCAGTAATGGTTTTTTGCTTCTTGTCTGCCCATACGAGTTCTTCTAGGCCAAGCAAAACCCGCAGTTTGTTTGCAGTAGCAGGCCCAAATCCCTCATAGTGATTGTTTGCCACTACCACCCCAAACGAAATTTCATTGGCAGCTTGGTTTAACCTGTCTGCCCATATCCTTAGATCATTTGTCCTGTCCCGAACTACTGTGCCAAAATCTTTTTCAGGGATTGATCTATCGCCAATTATCCGCACATATAGGAAGTCAGATGTGATAGGAAACGGATTTTTCACTCCAAAGACGTCATTCCAGACAAGACAAATGTTGTTATCGGAAAGATAGTTTAGCGCACGCTCCGAAAACCAGCTTTCATGTCTTCCCTCAATTACGTAATTTTTTGAAAGAAACGGCTTTAATTCCTCGAGTCTGGGCTTTGCATCGTCAAATGATAACGAGGGAGGCAGCTGCATTACGATAAATGACAATTTTGAGTCGAGCGGCCTTATTGATTCCAGAAACTGTTCCAAGTATGCGGACGCATCTTGCAGCTTGTTTTCATGTGTTATGATTTTTGGCAGCTTGACTGTAAATCTAAAGTGCGGTGGCGTTTCAGAATGCCACTTTCTTGTCATGGATTTATCTGGAATTTGATAAAACGTAGAATTTATCTCAGTCATGTCAAAAATTGACGAATAATGCCTAAGAAAGTCTGATGCAGGCGTGTTTTTTGGGTAAAACAAGCCAATCCAGCCATCATAGCCCCAGCCGGTACATCCAATGCTAAGGTTCAGTGCACACATTATTTTTTGAAGAGCTTGAATCCGAGTTTGAATCCGCTTCTTTCTGGTTTTTTTCCGAGTTTGTCGAGGTAGTCATACGTTATTTCTCGCCCAAATCCCACCATGTTTGATGTTTTTAGTTCACGTAGCTTGAAGTGTTTCCCATTTTCGAGTTTTATTGTCGCGTCGTCACTTAGTGCAAAGCATGATCCTTCATCATGAAATACAATCATTCCGCCCTCTCTAATCTCAATTTCTACATTATAGTTTACAGTGTTTCCAAAAATTGAGATGATCCTTCCCCTGACCTTGACATTATTGATGAGATTGTTCACGACTACGGTATCGCCGTCTAGTAATACAGTCTCCCTTGCAGTTCCGGCAACAATTTTGCCTTTTGGTGCAATGAGTTCGGTGAAATGCTCTTTTGTCACATAGATTCCGACTCGACCGTCAGGATCTTGAAGTAGTTCTTTTATTCCATGTATGTTTCCAACAACAATGTCGCCATTCTCTGCAACGATTCTTACTCCGTGTTCAATTTGATAGTTATTTTGCAGCGGATCAAGCAATGTAAAATTTCCATTTTTTACAGTAATGCGAGTTTTATTTTCTTCATCTTGAGAAAAATAAGGACTCGTGATGCTACCGGCCATTACAATTGGCCCATCATAAGTAAAATGCCCCGCCCAGAATCTGCCTTTTATAAACAGCTCACCTGTTTTCTTTCTCTCAAATTCAATTTCGCCGAGTTCTTTTGATCCAAAGAGTTTAGAACCAGTCAGGTCGGAGCGGCTCAGTAATGCAGCCCATTGCTCTGCGATTTTCATCTCACGTGCAACGTCTCCTGAAAGAATCAGATTTCTTTTTCTTCGCTCCTCGTCAGAGTCGCCAGAATAAACGCGTGATTTTTTTAGCTTTTCGTCTTCTGTGTCAGGATATGTTTTGCCTACTTTGAGGTCCTCATATGCTTGAATTATTTTTTTGACTATTTCCTCGTCTCCGCCCCTGTCAGAGTGATGGTCTAAGACTAGTTTCCTAAATGCCTCTCTGATTTCCCTATCAGACGCACCGCGCTTTACGCCTAAAATATCATAATTGCTTTCAGCCACAATTCCACCCTTCCCTTTCTAATTTTCTTTTATTGCATTATGTATTTTTTGCATTTTGGCAAAACGACAAGACTTGAGAAATTAACTGAACCCGGCTCCAAACTTGTCGCCTTCTTGTAGGGGGTCCACATCCTTTGCATTTACTAACTTTAGGTACAAAAACGCCTCATTGACTAATTCCGTTGCAGAGTCTCCTTCCATATGGAACGCCGTTTTGACAAAATCGCGATATTTTTGCAGTTTTTTTTGATCTTGCTCGTCAAGAGAGATTTTATCTTGGGCAATTAGTTTTGCAATTTGTTCGATTTTAGAATCATGCTCAGAATTACTCATCAAGAGAGACTACTTGTTGTGTGTTTTTAAACAATTGGTATGTCTTACGCCCCACAAAACATCAAAGATGATCAGGCCTTGTTTTTTGCATTCCGAGCCCTTGGTTATAATGTAGGTAATGACACATACTCTAAAGATGAGGCCGTTATTTCAGATAAGCACCAGAAAATATGAAGAAGAAATTGATTTAATTAAAAAGGCCATGAAGGACCTCGAGAGCAAATGTGATGTAAAAGACGGATACGAGATAGGGCCGCCATCAAGAACGGCAGGCTGGACTTTTTTTAATATTCAGCTCAGTGCTGAAATGTTAGAGATTATCGAAAAATCAGGCATGATGGAAGGAGCAATCGGATACAGAATAGAAGAGCAGCTAAAGAACTTTTTGGGGCACTTTTTAGAATCGTATGGAAGTAACGTGAGGAT
>DATIGB010000106.1:0-4846 GCA_035454985.1 Candidatus Nitrosotenuis sp. | reverse complement strand
AGCTCTATTCTGTGAATTTTTGTGTTGAGTGTATCTAGATACTCTGAGGCCTTTGTGGAAATTGTCATTAGGGCCCATGAGCGAAGGCTTGTTGCAACTGGGCCGTCACGATCGTACACTGCAGTCTGTATGTCGTCAATCCGCAACAGGTATTTTCTCACAAAACTCAACTCCGATAGAATCGCATTAATTTTTGTGATTCTTTCACCTGCTCTTTTTATTTTTTCTGTAACTGCGCCGTACATCTGATCAATCTGGCTTATCTCAATGCGCTTTTGTTCCAGTTCTGTCTTGAGTTTTTGAAATTCCTTTTGATTAAAACCAGACACTTGCTTTTCTAGGTCTGATATTGTCTCATACAGGGTTTTTGTGTGCGAATCAATCGACGCAAACTGGAGCAACCCTCCCTCCACGTTTACTGTAAGTGGAGTTCTGATCTGGGATCTTTGCATCTCTACATCTGCGCGCATTGCCTCAATTTGCCCCATGTTTTGTATGGAATGCGCCTCAAGTGTGGATTTTGCCGCAATTGCCTTTTGCAGCCTTTCTGATATTTCCTTTTTCTCTTTTGCAGCCTGGAGTTTTTTTTGCTCAAGGGCTTTGATCTCAGATTCTGCGCCTTGCTGCTCTTGCTGTAGGTGCTCTATCTGGAAAATTGGCTTTAGGCGCTCTACTGGAGAGTCGCACACCGGGCACTTGCCGTCCTGGAGCTGCAGCTTTTTTGCAAGCGACTCATGCTCTCGTATGATTGCCACCCTCTTTGACAGGTCATGAATCTTTCTTGCAGTGCTGTCAATCTCAGTTTCTGTCTTTTGCAGCATTGCTTGTAGCGTTCCAACCGTGTCTGCATATTGGAAGCACTCCTGGCATGCCTGAATCTTTTTTTCCTTTTCTGTGATGCTTTTTTGAATCAAAAGTATTGCGTCTTTTGCATACCTGGCAAGCTCGCTCTTTCGCTGCTCGATCTGCACCAGCAATGCCTCCTTTGGAGACTCGGTTTCTATTTTCCGCTTTATCTGCTCTAGTTCCGACTCTTTGCTTTCTTTTCTTTTTTGCAGCGTCTGTTTTTGCGGCTCTGCAGATTCTATTTCGCCGTTCAGCGCGGTGATCTCTTTTGTCAGTATGTCAATGTGTGTGTCGTCATATCCTAGTTTCTGTTGGATTGCTTGGCGAAAGTTTTTCTGGACTATCTTTAGCTGGCCTGACGCGACATCAAGCTTGTCTATTCCGATTATGGCGTTGAGTAATTCTTTGAATTCTTTTGGCTTTGCTTTGATGATCGAATTCAGCTCGCCCTGCTGGACGATTGACGCGACTTTGAGCTTGGTAAAGTCCAGACCTATTCTGGATTCTATTTGGCCAGTCATTGATTCGCCAAACTGCTTTCGTTCCCCTGACGCAATCGGAAATGCCTCCCCGTTTCTTATCTCAAAGAGCTGGGCTCCAAGCGTTCCCTTTGAGTCGATTTTTCTCTCAGCCCTGTACTGCCTTCCATTTAGCGTGAAGCTGACCTTTGCGTACGCTTGGCTTGTGCCCCTTCGGATTAGGCTCTTGTTTGACTTTCTTGTGTGCTCCCCAAACAGCGCAAATGTTATTGCGTCTATGATGCTTGATTTTCCGGCCCCGTTGTGCCCTACAAACACCGTAACTCCTTCCTCAAGGTTTATCGCTGTCTCAGAGTGCGAGATGAAGTTGCCAAGCTCGACTGATGTTATCATTTTGACTCCTTGAACCGCTCAAATCTCTCTGTTATCAGGAGTCCTGCCTCCTCTGTTCTGCTTGCTGCCAGTAGCGGCAAAAGATCCTTTATGGCAAATGTGGCAAGCTCGCCCTTTCCAAGGCAGTTTTCCGCCAGCCTGATCAGTTCGTCGTCAATACTTGATGGCCTGTCCAAAAGCACTGACGAGCTGGCACCTTTGTTTTGAGCCAGTCTCCAGGCATAGTGCAGTGTGTGCGGCGCAAGACGCGCCATCTGAGCGTGCACCAAATCTGACTCTATGCTGTCTCCTGAAATCTTCAACTCCACAATTGGCTTTTTTGAAAACGTGGAAATTCTTCCAAGAATTTCGCTGACTGTTTTTTCCAGCATCTCAAATTCTGTCTTTTGCGAAATCTGGGGCCGCGTGTCAAGCTTTATCCATGTCGGCACCGCCTCGCTTCCAGAAATGTCGACTTCGTAAAACCCTTTTTGAGTTTCCTTGACTCCCTCGCTTGTTGTGGTCTCAATCGATCCTGGGTATGCCACCGGCCCTGACAAGTGGGAAAACTGCTTTAGGAACTGGTCGTGGAGGTGGCCCATGGCATAATAGGTAAAGTTCCGTGGAAGGTCAGTTGAGCTGAGCTCGCCGGCAAACTCGTTTATTTCTGATATGCCCTGATGCATGATCAAAATTCTGTGTCCTGTGTGCTCCTTTGCAGCCCTGTCGACTAGGGCAAATTTATCGTAAAATCCGGGCATCTCGCCTTTTCGTATTTTGTCAAATCCGGCAATAAGGACATTTTTGTAGACAACCGGATTCCCATGTCCTACATACCTTGCAAACTCCAAGTTGTGGTACACGTACGGGATGGGCGTTGAGCGAATTCTGCTGATGTCGTGTTCGCCCAGAACAAAAAACGACTCTATCTGGTTTTGTTTTAGGCGCTTTAGCGCATTTGCCATTTGAATCACGGCAGTGCCGCTCGGATTTGGGACATGAAATATGTCGCCTGCAAAAATTACAAAATCGACATGGTCCCTAATTGATGTGTCAACCGATTCGTTGAACGCACTGTAGATGTCGTTTTCTCTTTCCTCCAAGCCGTACTGCATCAAACCCAAATGCGTATCTGAAATATGGGAAAATATCATCTCAATCAAGCAGCAGGTCTTTTTGAATAAGCCCCTGCGTGGATTCGACTGCGACCTTGTCAAACTTTTTGGCGTATTTCCATTCGGACACTGCGTTTTTGTCAGAGCCGACAACCTTGTCCTTGACCTCCTCGACATGAACAATAGCTGGAAGGTTTACCCACTGTCCGACAAACACTGCGTCCCCTACGTTTAGCGAGGTAAGCTGCGTGATGAGGTCCTTGCTGATTGATTCTGCAGCCGATGCAATTTGATGCTGGTCGTCTTCCTGAACTATTTTCATCACTGCAAGCGATCCCATCTGGCTTAGCACGTTTGGATCAATGTTTCGAGGCCTTTGTGAAACAATGCACAGGCCCAGTCCGAACTTTCTTCCCTCCCTTGCGATTTTTGCAGCCCAGTATTTTGTGTGTGTGTCCTCTCCCTTTGGAATGAACACGTGTGCCTCTTCAATTATTACAAAGATCGGCGAGTCAAACCTGTACCTGCGGCCCTCCTTGCTTTTGGAATTTCTTGCAAGAAGCGCTGCCTTTCGGTCGTTTAACAATTCCTGAAAATAGTATGCCAGTGCGACGTTTGCCTGCTTTTCTGACAGCTCTGAAACGTTTAGCACGTTTACCCTTCCCTCTTTGATTAGTCCGAGAGGATCCATTATGTCTGGATCCAACACATCTGCAAACCTGTGCCTTGCATCGTCAATTTTGTCCTGGACCCTGTCTGCAGAATGTCTGTCGTCCTTTCGTTCCGGGTTTGAGCCAATCATTGCAACGTTGTGATCAAGCGCATCCCAGAAGTTTTTTGCCTCCTTTACGTCGTGTGTGAACGCAAGCCGCAGGATTCTCTGCTGAATGTCCGCATTTTCCCGAATCTCAAGCACATCCGAAAGTGTGTTGGCGTCCAAAAGTCTCGGATTTATTTTTGCGTCAATTACGTTGATTCCGGGTATGTGCAGGTCTGGATAGTCGTTGTGGTAATCAAAAATTATCAGCGTTCCATCAAGTCTTGAAATTTGTTTTGCCAGCAATGACACCAAATTGCTCTTTCCCATTCCAGTCATCGCCAGAATGGCAAGGTGCCGGGAAACAATCTTGTTCAGATTCACCTTTGCCTCGATTTCAGAGTTTCTCAACAACGTTCCAATTTTTACCCATTCTTCTTTTTGCGGACCAAAGATTGTGCCAAGATCGTCTTTTGTCGCATTGATGATGGCAGTTCCGGGTATTGGCGGAACGGCGGGAAGTACAACTCTGCTTTTTTGCAAATCATTTAGATATCCAAGAACTGTTATTTTTGCAGTGAAGCTCTTGTCCCTGGAGTTTAGGTCCGCCACCTCCCTGCTCTCAACTGCCTCGTCGTAATTATGAATGTCATTTAGCGCAGCGCTTGAAACAAACGAGCGCTCAACCAACCCCAAGAGCTTGCCATCCGCTGCGTCAATTACGACGTACTCACCAACTGAAAGCGGTCTGGCTGTTTGTGCAATGACGTCTGTCGGCCTGGACTCTCCTATCACAACACCAAGTGTCATGTCTTTTCTACCGTTGTACCATGAATTAGTGTCTTGGGACGTATCACAGAAAAACTATCTTGCGGAGCTAAATAAATTCGAAGATTTGCCAATCCTTGACAAGGTCTGCATGTCTGAGAAAAAAAAGTCCAACAGTAATCTTTGGGTGTGCCGCCTCGCGAATCTGACAAAAACATGACTTGTTGTCTGCATTCAAAGGAAAATCAAAGTCATTATTTCAATTGGCTGGCATCTGCCGGTCTTCATTCTGCCAATTGCTTGGCGCATTGCAAAACCAGTTGTCTTCTGATCGCAGTCATGTGGCAAATTGACTAATTATTTTATTTTTTAGAAATGTTTAATACAATTTTTACAATGTTTTTGAAATTACATCAAATTGTTGTCTGAAAAATAGATATTCTTAATAATATAATGAACGTAAGCAAAGCCACGCTACAATACCCAGACTCTATTATTGCATCGACAGT